>JBIOID010000284.1:0-1526 GCA_044449585.1 Candidatus Limnocylindrales bacterium | reverse complement strand
TGATGGCCAGTTCGGAGGCGGTCGCGGGCTGCCAGGCCGTGTCGTCGACCACATCGGCGAGATCGACCGTGTGGTGAGCCGCCAGCTCGCTGAACGCCGGCTGCAGGGCCGCGGCGGGGCAGTAGCTGTCGCCCAGGACGAGGATGCGCAGACGGCGGTCGCCGGACCCGGGTGCAGCCTCGGTCGTGCGCTGCGTGGTCATGGCCGGTCACCGGCCGCGCCCGGCTGGCCGTAGTAGGCCGTCGGGCCGTGCTTCCGCTCGAAGTGGCGCTCCAGGAGCCGCTGGTCGATGGGCGGCACGGCCGCGCGCAGCCATTCCGTGTGCAGGGCCATGAGGGCGACCTCCTCCAAGGCGATGGCGTTGTCGAGAGCGGCCGCGATCGACTCGCCCCACACGAACGGACCGTGGCGAGCCACCAGCACGGCCGGGAGGCGCAGCGGATCGAGGCCCTCGGCGGCATAGCGCTCGGCGATGACCTGGCCCGTGTGGGCCTCGTACTCGGTAGCGATCTCGTCCTCGCGCAGGCGCCTCGTCACGGGCACCGCGCCCATGAAATGGTCGGCATGGGTCGTCCCGAGACAGGGGATCTCGCGCTCCGCCTGGGCCCACGCCGTGGCCCCCCGGGAATGGGTGTGGACGATCGCGGCGATGGCCGGGAAGGCGCGGTAGAGGGCCAGGTGCGTGGGCGTGTCCGACGACGGGCGGCGCGTGCCCTCGACCACGCGGCCGGTGGCCAGCGAGACGACCGGGATGTCCGCCGGTCGCAGCGCCGCGTAGTCGGCTCCGCTGGGCTTGATGGCCATGACGCCCCGCTCGCGATCGACGGCGCTCACGTTGCCGAAGGCCAGAAGGACGAGGTCGGTGGCGCCGAGGGCCACGTTGGCGCGCTGCACCAGGCGACGGAGGGCGTCGAACGTCGGCTCGGTGGCCGGCTGGGCGCCTGTCGACGGCTCGTCCGGCGTGATCGCTCGGCGGGCCCCCGGCGCCCCGATCCCTGCCACCTCCCGAGCCATGCTGCAGCCGACTCCATTCCCAGCGACACGATCGACGGGCGACCGGCGTAGCGTTGCCAGCCCATCCCGGCAAGCCGGTTGCTACGAAAGATTATGCTTTCGCCGTCAATTCCGTGACGGCATGTTCTTGCACCGCGCGCGGGGGCGGAGGGCAGGCCGGGCAGCTGAGAGGGCCCTGTCCGTGACGCCCGTCGGTCTGATCGCGGCGCTCATCGCGTCGGCCGCGTGGGGCATCGCCGACTTCGCCGGTGGAGTGGCCAGTCGGCGGCTGCCGACGCTCATCACGGTCGCCCGCAGCCAGGCCCTGGCGGTCATCCTGGCGGGCGGGTTGCTGCTGCTCAGCCGCGAGGCCATGCCCGGCCCGGAGAGCCTGGGCTGGAGCGTGGTCGCGGGCGTCGCCGCCACCATCGCCATCATCAGCTTCTTCCACGCCATGGCCATCGGCGAGATGAGCCTGGTGGCGCCGCTGGTCGCAGTCATCGGGGCCAGCATCCCGCTGGCCGTCGGCGTGG
>JBIOID010000283.1:0-1531 GCA_044449585.1 Candidatus Limnocylindrales bacterium | reverse complement strand
GTTCCTGCTCGGCGTCCTCTTCTACGCCACGGCCTACTCCGCGGCCGCCTCTCTCGTCTCGCGCCAGGAAGAGGTCCAGGGCGCCATCGCGCCGATCGCGATCTTCCAGATCGCGGGCTACCTGCTGGTGTATGCCGCGCTGCCGAATCCGAGCGGCCCCCTGGCCACGGTGTGCTCGCTCCTGCCGCCCTTCGCCCCCATCCTCATGGCGGTGCGGATGGCGAGCAGCGACGTGCCGTTCTGGCAGGTCGGCCTGGCGGTAGCGCTGACCGTTGCCAGCATCGTCGGCCTGACCTGGCTGGCCGGCCGGGTCTACGCCAACGCGGCCCTGCGCCTCGGCACACGGGTGCGGTTCATGGATGCCTTCCGTGGGTAGCGCACGTGGGTAGGTCCAGCATGTCCGGGCCCTGTCGGGCCACAACGATCGGAGGAGGGATCAGATGCCGCCTCGTGTGAGGGCCCATCCGTTCTTGACCCTGTTGGCCGTGGTCTCCGCGATCCTCATCGTGGTCGGCCGCGTCAACAGGGACATCTGGTGGGGCGACTGGGTCTTTGTCGCCGGGATCGCGGTGCTCGTGGTCGCCGGCGCCCTGTTCCTGGTAAGGAAGTGATCGGAACGACCTTCTTGCAGCGCAGGTCGCGCGGCGACCCAGGCCGGCACGCCTCGGCGCCTTGGCCGGACCCCTCGACCTCACGTATCCGTCACAGAAGCGTCATCGCCACGTGATGGGCGCGTCTCACCCTGAACCGGCCCGGCAGCAGACGACCGGGTCGGCACAGAGGAGACGCATCCCATGCACCATCGGATCATCGCGGCCCTGGCGGTCGCGGCTACGGCGCTGTCCATCGTGGGCCCGGGCACGGTCGCCGCGTCCAGCGCCCACGGCGGCACGGTCTACATCGAGACGAACGCGGCCGGCGGCAACGCCGTGGCGGCGTACCAGCGGCACGCCGACGGGACGCTGACCTGGTCGGCCGACTACGCCACGGGCGGCACGGGCACCGGCGCGGGTCTCGCGTCGCAGGGCTCGGTCGCGCTCAGCACGGACGGGCGCACGCTGCTTGCGGTCAACGCCGGCAGCAACGACGTGAGCGCCTTCGCCGTCCGGCCTGACGGTAGCCTCCAGTTCGTGAGCCGTGCCTCGGCGGGCGGCACCGATCCGATCAGCGTCACGATCCACGATGACCTGGTCTACGTGCTCGACGCCGGCGGCACGGGCAACATCGCCGGCCTGTTCGACATCGGCGGGCGCCTGTTCGCCGTCCCGGGCTGGACGCAGCCGCTCAGCGGCGCCGGAACATCACCGGAGCAGATCTCGTTCAACCCCGACGGCCGCGTCCTCGTGGTGACCGAGAAGGGCGCCAACAAGATCGTGACGTTTCGCGTCGCCTGGTTCGGTCGGGCCGGTGCGCCGGTCGTCCAGGCGTCGGTCGGGGCGGCTCCGTACGGCTTCGCGTTCGACGCCCGCGGTGGGGTGTTCGTGAGCGAAGCCGCCACCAGCGCCCTGTCGTCGTATCGGGTCGAGCCGCT
>JBIOID010000282.1:0-1583 GCA_044449585.1 Candidatus Limnocylindrales bacterium | reverse complement strand
GAACGCGAACGTGCGCACCTGCCCGAACAGCCGCTGCAGGCCGTGCACCAAGTACAGGGTGAAGCGCGCCGTGTGGCGGACCGACAGGCTCACGTCGGCGAGGACGACCAGGCGGGGCTTGTCTTCCCTGCGCGCCACCGTCACCGGCCGGAACGGGATCCCGTCGAAGCGCATGTTGGTGCGCATGGTGCGACCCGGGTCGACGCGGCCGCGGCCGGCGACCACGCGCCGGTGGGTGAGGGCGCCCGGCATGGTCTTGGCCAGGCGGCGCAGGGTCTCCTCGAGCTGGCGACGTTCGGCCTCGCCGGCCACGGGGGTGCGGACGCCGCGCCCCTCCGGGGACTCGATGGCCAGGCGGTCCATAGCCGCGAGGGCCTCCAGGTGGCGCTTGAGCAGCTCGCTGAGGTTGGCGATCTCGCCGCCCGAGGCTCGCGCCAGGGCCGCGCGCACTTCCTCCGGCGTGTCGCCGGCCGGATCGTCGCCGTCCGGATCGCCGAGCCAGTCGAGCAGGGCCTGCTCCTCGGCCACCGTCAGGCCGGCGTCGAGCCTGGTCCCCGCGCTGCTCTGCAGCTTGCCCGGCAGGCCCCCGCCGTGCAGCCGGGAGGTATCCAGCTGGACGCGAGGGCCGGAGGTCGCCGAACGGCCACGCTCCTTGGACAGCACGATCTCGTCCGTCATCGACGCCAGGTCGATCTTGCTGGCCTCCTGGTGCAGGTTGTAGGCCACCGCCAGATCCTGCTGGCGGAAGAAGTCGCGGATGTCGGCCGGCTTGCCGTGCGAATGACCCTGCTGCGGGGTCTGGGAGGCCTCCGGCGAAATCGTGAACGACTGGGCGGTGCCGGTGTCGGCCAGGTCGTCGTGCGCGTGGTTGTGGCCGTGTGGCTCGGCGGCCGCGACCGGTTCGAGCCGGAAGTAGCGGTCGAAGAGCTCGTCGAACAGCTCCTCGTCGCGCCGGTCCTTGACCAGCGTCACCCGCAGCACGCACCGCAGGGTCTCGCGATCGGCCAGGGCGCCGTGAGCGGCCGCGGCGCGCATGGCGTCGAGCGCCTCGGTCACCGATACGCGGACCCCGCGCAGCCGCAGGAGCCGCACGAACCGGTGGAGGCTACGTTCCAAAGCGCGCCCTGCCTCTCGCTCGCGTCTACAGCGCCCGGCGGCGCGCCAGGCCCTTGGCGAACGAGCGGCTGCCCTGCCCAGGGGGCACGGCGCGGGCCCCGGAACCGACCGACGCGGCCGGCGTCGGCGCCCCGTAGTAGTGCTCGTCGTGCCGCCCGGGCTGGTCTTTCGCGGCCCGTTCGGTCATAGCGTCGGCGTCGTGACCGTCACCGGCGCGCGGTTCGTGACCGTGATCATGGTTGTGGCCGTGCTCATGATCGTGGCCGTGGTCGTGCGGGTGGCCGGGTCCGGGGTCGTCGGCCAGCCCGGCGTTCGGGTCGACCAGGGACGGCAGCGCGTCCAGCGCGCGCCGGACGTCGCGCGAGTACTTCACCACCACCGAGACGGTGTCGGCGAGGATGGCCGGGGAGATTTCCTCGACGCCGAGCACCGCCAGCGTCCGGGCCCAGTCCACGGTCTCCGAGATG
>JBIOID010000281.1:0-1602 GCA_044449585.1 Candidatus Limnocylindrales bacterium | reverse complement strand
GTCCACGAAGACCGGCTGGAAGCGGCGCTCGAGGGCCGCGTCCTTCACGATGTGTTTGCGGTACTCGTCGAGCGTGGTCGCCCCGATGGTGTGCAGCTCGCCGCGCGCCCGCATCGGCATGAGCAGGTTGCTGGCGTCCATGGCCCCCTCGGCCGCGCCCGCCCCGACCACGGTGTGCAGCTCGTCGATGAAGAGGATGACCTGGCCGTTCGAATCCTTGATCTCCTTGAGCACCGCCTTGAGGCGCTCCTCGAACTCGCCGCGGTACTTGGCGCCGGCGATGAGGGCCCCCAGGTCGAGCGCCACGACCCGCTTGTCCTTGAGCGACTCGGGCACGTCGCCGCGCACGATGCGCTGAGCGAGGCCCTCGGCGATGGCCGTCTTGCCCACGCCCGGTTCGCCGATCAGCACGGGGTTGTTCTTGGTGCGGCGGCTGAGCACCTGGATGACGCGGCGGATCTCCTCGTCGCGGCCGATGACCGGGTCGAGCTTGCCGGCTCGCGCGTCGGCGGTCAGGTCGCGGCCGTACCGCTCGAGCGCCTGGTAGGTCGATTCCGGGTTCTGGCTGGTCACGCGCTGGCCGCCGCGGACACTGGCCAGGGCGCCCAGGAGCGCCTCCTTGCCGGCGCCGGCGGCGTCGAGCAGGTGCTGCGCATCGCCACCGGCCTCGCTGGCGGCGATGAGCAGGTGCTCCGTCGAGACGTAGTCGTCCTGCAGCCGGCGCGCCTCGTCCTCCGCCCGCTGCAGCAGCTGCTGCGCCCGCCGATCCAGGGTCAGCGAGCCGCCTTCGACGCGCGCTCGTCGGCTCAGCAGTGCGGCCAGCTCCATGCGCAGGCGCGGCACGTCCGCGCCGAGGCGTCGCAACGTGGTCGCCGGCACGCCCTGGTCGTCATCGAGCAGGGCGGCCAGGAGGTGCTCTGCGTCAAGGACGGGGCTGTGGGCGTCGGTGGCCAGCCGCTGTGCCGAGAGGATGGCTTCCTGCGCTTTCTGGGTGTATCGGTCAAGGTTCATGCGGCGAGTGCTCCGGTGGCGGGCGCCTCCGATCGGGCGCGGGGTGGTCGGTCGGCTCGTGGTGCCTGACGGGGATCGGGCTGCGTGACATGGTCGGCGAACTCCTTGAAACGGCGCCGATCATCGGGCGTGAGGCCCGTCGGCAGGACCACGCGCACCTTCACCAGCAAGTCGCCGAAGCCATCGGCCTTGAAATGCGGCATACCCTGGCCCTTCAGACGGAAGATGCGGCCGGCCTGCGTCTCGGGCGGGATGCGCAGCATCACGCGGCCCTTGAGAGTGGACACGGCGACCTCGGCCCCGAGCATGGCCTCCGCCAGCGTCACCGGGAGCTCGCGCTGGAGATCCGCTCCCCGACGCACGTAATCGGGGTGATCGGCGACGTGGACCTCGAGATAGACGTGGCCGGCGGCGGGGCCCTTGCCGGCCGTGCCCGAGAGGCGGATGCGTTGGCCCGAGGTGACGCCGCGCGGGATGGTCACCTCGAGGCGGCGATCGTCCACCTGCACCAGGCGGGTCGCGCCGTGGTACGCCTCCTCGAGGGTCACATCCACGCGGGCCTCCAGGTGTCGGCGCTCCAGCGGCGCGACG
>JBIOID010000280.1:0-1613 GCA_044449585.1 Candidatus Limnocylindrales bacterium | reverse complement strand
TCATGGGCGGTCTGCTGCCGGGCGGCTGGCCGGCCCTGATGGCGGCCAACCACGCCACCGTCCTGGCCGCGCGGCGGCTCATCCTGGACCGGCTGGGCGTCGCGGCGCCGGCGCCCGAGTCGATGCTCGGCTCGATGGCCGCCATCCTGCTGCCGGCGATGGTCGGCCACGGCCCGGTGAGCACGGCCACGTCGCCGCTCGATGACGACCCACTCCAGGTGACGCTTCGCGAGCGGTGGCGGATCGAAGTCCCGGTCCTGCCCTGGCCGCCGACGTGGTCCCCGGATGGGCAGCCGCAGCGACGGCTGGTGCGCATCTCGGCCCAGGCCTATGTCCCGGCAGGGGCGTGGGCCACCCTGGCCGACGCCCTGGCCGCCCTGGTGGGGCGCAGCTGACGACCCCTTCGGTCAGTGGTGAAAGGCCGCCCGGTGGGGCCGTGTGTGCCGGGGTTGCGTGGCGAGGTCCGTGACCGCCCGCTCCAGGTCGGCCATGAACATATCGCCCAGGTCCTCGCTGAAGCCATTGCGCACCACGACGCGCAGGACCGCCTCGTCGCTCACATCGGGCGGCAGCGTGTAGGCCGGTACCTGCCAGCCGCGCCCGCGCAGCTCGCGCGAGATGTCGAAGACGGTGTACGGCACGGCCGGGTCGCGGACGCGGAAGGCGAAGACCGGGATGGCGCTGCCGGGCAGCGTCTCGAACGGCCCCAGGCGGTCGACGTGCTGGGCCATGCGCCGCGCGGTGTCCATCGACGCGTGCTGCACGCGCCGGTAGCCTTCCTGGCCCAGGCGGATGAGGTTGTAGTACTGGGCCACGATCTGGGCGCCCGGACGCGAGAAGTTGAGGGCGAAGGTCGGCATCTCGCCGCCCAGGTAATTGACGCGGAAGACGAGCTCCTCCGGCAGCGCCTCCGGCGTCCGCCACAGGATCCACCCGACGCCGGGATAGACCAGGCCGTACTTGTGGCCGGAGGCGTTGATCGAGTGCACGCGTGGCAGCCGGAAATCCCATACCAGGTCGGGCGTCAGGAAGGGCGCCACGAAACCGCCGGACGCGGCATCCACGTGGATCGGCACGTCCAGGCCCGCCGCGGCCTGGAGCTGGTCCAGGGCGGAGGCGATCTCGGCCACCGGTTCGTAGGCGCCGTCGTAGGTCACGCCCATGATGGCCACCACGCCGATCGTGTTCTCGTCGCAGGCAGCGGCCGCGGCTGCGCCGGTCAGCTGGTGGTGCTCGTTGGTCCAGGGCACCAGGCGCGGTTCCACTTCGAAGTAGCGACAGAACTTCTCCCAGCACACCTGGACGCCGGCGCTCATGACCATGTTCGGTCGGTCGAAGGGGCGCCCGGCGGCCCGTTGGCGGGCCTGCCAGCGCCGTTTGAGGGCCAGGCCACCGAGCATCGCCGCTTCGCTCGACCCGGTCGTGGAGCAGCCGGTCGCCTCCTCGTCCTCAGGCGACTGCCACAGGTGGCTGAGCATGTTGACGCAGCGCATCTCGAGCTCCGCCGTCTGCGGGTACTCGTCCTTGTCGATCATGTTCTTGTCGAACGTCTCGGTCATCAGGCGCGCCGCCTGGGGTTCCATCCAGGTGCTCACGAAGGTGGCCAGGTTGAG
>JBIOID010000279.1:0-1622 GCA_044449585.1 Candidatus Limnocylindrales bacterium | reverse complement strand
GCATGCGGCCATCGTGGTGGCCGGTGACGGCGGCGTTGAACGCGCCGATCTCCTTGTCAAGGCGTTCGGCGAGGCCAGCGTCGGCGTCACCGACAGCGAACCGGACGTCGCCCATCATCCCTCCCAGGAAGCAAGCAGGGTATCGCTACCGCGCAGGTACAGTTCTACCTGCTCAGAGGACTCCAGCAGATTCGGCGCTGTCATGACATCTCCGTGACGTCGTGGGCGGGACACTTAGAGAGTCCGGCGCGAAGCGGTGGCGTTACCGGCGTTTTGCCGTGTAACACCGTCGCCCGCACGGCGACCATTGAGTGTGAGGTCGCCATGAACACCATCGAAGCCGTCACCCGGAGGCTGACGATCGCGACAGATGAAGGCGAACTGCTGGAGCGCCTGAGGGCAGGCGACGAGGAGGCCTTCGCGTGCCTGGTCGACCGCCATCACGCGGCGATGGTCCGGTTCGCCCGCGGCTACGTGCGCAGCCCGGCGGTCGCCGAAGAAGTCGCGCAGGACGCGTGGCTGGGGCTGCTCCGCGGGCTCGACCGGTTCGAGGGCCGGTCGTCGTTGCGCACGTGGCTCTTCCGCATCGTGATGAACCGGGCGATCAGCGCCGGGCTCCAGGAGCGGCAGCACCTGCCGGTAGACGACAGCGAGCTGGAGGAGGACGGCGGCCGGTTCAGCCAGGACGGGTGGTGGGCCACTCCCCCGGTCCACTGGGCCGACGAGGCCGTCGACCGCATGGTCGCGCCCGAACTGGCGGCCCGGGTGCGCCAGCTCGTGGAGGACCTGCCGCTGGCGCAGCGGCAGGTCGTCACGCTCCGCGACGTCGAGGGGCTGCCGAGCGCGGAGGTCTGCACCATCCTCGGCATCAGTGAGGGAACCAGCGCGTGCTGCTGCACCGGGCCTGCGCCCGGATCAGGCGGCATCTCAGGCGGAGATCAAGAACATGGCGATGCGTGAGGACCACCAGGGGCACGGGGTCGGGCGCCGGCTCGTCCAGGCCGCCGTCGACCTCGCTGCGGCCGAATCCGTCACGACGATCATGGTCGCGATCGCGGCCGCGGACATCGGCAACCTGCGCTTCTACCAGCGGCAGGGATTCCGGATGCGATCCGTCGAGCGGGACGCCTTCACCCCCGCCACCGGCTACCCGCGCGGCCTACTCATCGACGGCATCGAGCTCAGGGACCGGGTCTGGCTGGACCGGGCGGTACGGGCGGAGCCGTCCGGGCCGGCCTGATCGGCCGCCCGGCACGTCATCGAGTGGATTCTCGTCTTCAGCGTCAGACTGGGGGTGTGCCTGGGGACATGCTTGTCGGGAGGCGGCTGGCGGTCGGCGCGCTGCGTGCGGCGGTCGACGCCGCCGTCGGGGGCGCGGGCGGGATCGTCATGCTCGCGGGTGAGGCCGGCATGGGCAAGACCGCGCTCGCCGCCGATGCGGTGGCTTACGCGAAGGCTCGCGGCGCCGCGGCCGTTTGGGGTACGTGCTGGGAGGGCGACGGCGCGCCTGGCTTCTGGCCGTGGATCCAGGTGGTGCGGGCGCTGGTGCGCGACGGCGACGGCGATAGTGCGGGCGCGGCCGTGCTGGCCGAGCTCACCGGCGTCGCCGAGGAGCGGGCCGG
>JBIOID010000278.1:0-1669 GCA_044449585.1 Candidatus Limnocylindrales bacterium | reverse complement strand
GACCTCGGCGGACTCTGGATCTATCTCATCGCGCCGCTCCTGGGTGCATTGGCGGCCGTCCTATTCAGTGGGTGGGTCCGGTCGGATCAAAGGGAAGCGCGGGACGCATAGGCCACCACCCGGCGTGTTTGGTGTCGCCCTATCTCCTAACCCTATGCCGGTTTGACCGTGGCCGGGCTGCGTTGCTACACTCCGGCCCTGAGTGCGAGGCCCCCATCGGGGGTCTCGTTGCTTGTCTGCGAGGCGGCTAGGGGCCCCACGAGGGACGCGGCCCGGCCCGCGACGGACTCCCGGACGACCCGCGGCATGGCCGCACGGATCGAACACCCAGGCTGAACGGTCGACACGAGGAGGCACTCCACGGTGCAGCTGGCATCCGCGATCCAGTGGATCATCCCGATCGCGGGCATCGCCGCGATCCTGTTCGCCATCTACCTGGCCCGCGACGTGCTTGCGCGCGACCAGGGCACGAAGGCGATGCAGGACGTGTCCGACACCATCTACGAAGGCGCCGTCGCGTTCATCCGTCGCCAGTACATCACGATCGGCCTGCTGGCCCTCGTGGTCGCCGTCATCGTCGGCGTGGTCATCAGTCTCGTCGATGGCCCGACCGTGGCCGATACCAGCATCAACGGCGTCAACCTCGGCCTGCACACGGCTCTGGCCTTCCTGGTCGGCGCCGCGTGCTCGATGGCCTCGGGCATCATCGGCATGTTCATCAGCGTCAAGTCCAACGTGCGCACGGCAGCGGCGGCGCGCACCAGCCTGGTCGGCGCGGTGCAGACGGCGATGCGCGGTGGGGCCGTCTCGGGCTTCCTGGTGGTCGCCTTGTCGCTGCTCGGCGTGTGGACGATGTTCGTGCTGTTCGGCGGGCTGGAGGATCCGGCCCAGGCCCCGTTCCTGATCGTCGGCTACGGCTTCGGCGCCTCCTTCGTGGCCCTCTTTGCCCAGCTCGGCGGCGGGATCTACACGAAGGCCGCCGACGTGGGCTCCGACCTGGTGGGCAAGGTGGAGAAGGGCATCCCGGAGGACGACCCGCGCAACGCCGCCGTGATCGCCGACCTCGTGGGCGACAACGTGGGCGACTGCGCCGGCCGCGGGGCGGACCTCTTCGAGTCCACGGCGGCCGAGAACATCGGCGCCATGATCCTGGGCGTCGCGGTCTACGCCATCGCGCTGCAGGCCGGTTGGCCCAACCCCGAGAGCTGGATCTTCTTCCCGCTGGTGGTGCGCGCCTTCGGCCTGCTGGCCACCATCGTGTCGATCAACTTCGTCCGCGGGCGCGAGGACGAGGACCCCATGAACATGCTCAACCGCGGCTACTGGGTGACCACCATCCTGTCGGCCGTAGCGCTGCTCTTCGTGACCAACGTGATGATGCAGACGGCCACGCCGACCGGCACCAACGGCACGCCCGCGTGGGTATGGTTCTTCGGCTGCGGCGTGGTCGGCCTGGCGACCAGCATCGCGTTCGTCTACATCACCCAGTACTACACCGCCGGCGCGCACCGCCCGGTGCGCGACATCGCCGAGGCGAGCAAGACGGGCCCGGCCACCAACATCATCTCGGGCGTCGCGGTCGGCTTCGAGACGACCGCCGTGACGGCGCTGGTCATCGGGGCGGCGCTCCTGCTGAGCCACTTCCTGGGCCAGCAGGCCGGCCTGCTGG
>JBIOID010000277.1:0-1713 GCA_044449585.1 Candidatus Limnocylindrales bacterium | reverse complement strand
GACATCACCGGCGACTCGTTCCTGCTGGCCCAGCGGGGTGCGGCCGCGACGCAGGCCGACCTGGTCGTGTTCCTGGGCGTCTATTTCATGGCCGAGTCGGCGTACGTGCTGGCGTCGCCGGGGCAGCAGGTCGTGCTGCCGGACCTCGGCGCCGGTTGCCATCTGGCCGAGTGCGCCGACATCTTCACCGTGCGCGACGCCTGGGACCAGCTGATGCGCGCCGTGCCGGACAAGCGGATCATCCCGCTGACCTACATGAACAGCGGCGCCGACCTGAAGGCGTTCGTCGGCGAGCACGGCGGCGCGGTCTGCACGTCAGGCAACGCCGAACGGGCGTTCCGCTGGGCCCTCACCGAGGGCGACGCGATCCTGTTCTTCCCCGATGAGCACCTGGGCCGCAACACGGGCGTGCGCATCGGCCTGGCCGATGACGCGGGGGTCGTCTGGGACCCACGCATCGCGGCGCTGGGCGGTGTCGACCCCACCGCGCTCGCCACGACGCCGCTGGTGTTGTGGAAGGGCTTTTGCAACGTGCACACGACCTTCACACCGGCCCAGATCGATCGCGTGCGCCGCGACGAGCCCGGGGCCGTCGTCATCGTGCATCCGGAGTGCCCGCGCCCGGTCGTCGCCGCGGCCGACGAGGACGGTTCGACCGAGTACATCATCCGCCGCTGCGCCGAGCTGCCGGCGGGCACGCACGTGGTCGTCGGCACCGACAGGAACCAGGTCAATCGCCTGGCCCAGCAGCACCCGGACAAGCACATCCGCTGCCTGAACGAGTTCATCTGCCCGTGCGTGACGATGAACCGGATCACCCTCGCCAAGCTCACGTGGTGCCTTGAGTCCCTCGCCGCGGGCGAGATCGTCAACACCGTGACGGTCGACGACGACATGGCGCGCTGGGCGCGCGTCGCGCTCGACCGCATGCTGGCCTTGGCGTGACCAACGAGCGGATGGGCAGCGCGGCCGGCGTGGCGGGACCCTCGCTGGCCGAGGTCGTTCGCACGGCCCTGGCGGAGGATCTGGGCGATCGGGGGGACGTGACCTCCAACGCGCTGATCCCCCACGACCTGGCCGCCGAAGGACGGCTGGTCAGCCGCGCACCCGGGATCTTCGCGGGCCGCGCGGTCGCCGACGAGGTCGCCCGGCAATGCGGGATCACGATGGCCTGGGACGCCGGCGACGGGACCAGACTCGAGCCGGGCACCGTGATCGCCGAGCTGAGCGGCGCCGCTCGCGCGGTCCTGGCATGCGAGCGGACCCTGCTCAACCTGGTCGGCCACCTTTCGGGCGTGGCGACGCTCACCCGCGCGTACGCCGACGTCTGCGGCCCGTGCCAGGTCCTCGACACGCGTAAGACGACCGCCGGCCTGCGGACGCTCGAGAAGGCCGCCGTCGTTGCCGGAGGTGGCACCAACCACCGCTTCGGCCTGTACGACCGCGTCCTGGTCAAGGACAACCACCTCGCCCTGGCGGGTGCGGGCCTCGTCGAGGCGGTCCACGACGTGCGCCGCCAATGGCCGGAACTGCTGGTCGAGGTCGAGGCCGACGACATGGACGGTGTGCGCCTGGCCGTCGCGGCCGGCGCCGACTGGATCCTGCTGGACAACATGACCCCCGAGCAGATGCGCGCCGCCGTCAGCGAGATCGCCGGGCGCGCCCGTACCGAGGGCTCGGGCCGTATGGATCTCCCGCGGGCCGCCGCGGCGG
>JBIOID010000276.1:0-1729 GCA_044449585.1 Candidatus Limnocylindrales bacterium | reverse complement strand
TCCGGCAACGCCATCACGCTCCAGGCCGGCAAGATGGTCACCACCGGCGACTTCGCCGAGGACGACATCAACTCGCTCAAGGTCGGCCAGGCCGCCTCGGTCACCGTCACCGCCGTGGGCAAGACGCTGACCGGCAAGGTCAGCAGCATCTCCCCGACCGCCGCCAGCAGCGGCTCCTCGTCGGTCGTCACGTATGCCGTGCAGGTGACCCTCGACAGCGCCGATCCGATGCTGCGCGCGGGCATGTCGGCCAGCATCGCCGTGACCACCGCCTCGGCGTCCAACGTGATGGCCATCCCGGCCATCGCCCTCAACGGCACGAGCGGCGACTACACCGTCAACGTCGTGGCCGCCGACGGCTCGGTCCAGGCGACCGCCGTCCAGGTCGGCCTCGTCAGCAGCTCCCTGGCCGAGATCACGAGTGGCCTGACCGTCGGCGAGACGGTCGAGACCGGCGTGGCCAGCGCCCGGACGGGCACCACGACCACGACCGGCGGCTTCGGCGGGGGCTTCGGCGGAGGCTTCGGCGGTGGGGGCATCACCGTCAACCGCGGTGGCGGCAACCCATGATCGCGCCGCCCGTGATGGCGCCGCCGCTCCTGGAGCTGCAGGGCATCTCCCGCGTGTACGACACGGGGCGCATCTCCGTGACCGCCCTGGCCGGCGTCGACCTGGCGGTGGCCCATGGTGAGTTCCTGGCCATCGTCGGCCCGTCGGGTTCGGGCAAGTCGACGCTCATGAACATCGTGGGCTGCCTCGACCGACCCACGTCCGGCGTGTACCGCCTTGACGGCCAGCCGGTGGAGGACCTCAGCGACGACCAGCTGGCCCTGGTGCGCAGCCGCGCCATCGGCTTCGTCTTCCAGTCCTACAACCTGTTGCCGCGCACCAGTGCCCTGGAGAACGTCGCGACCCCCCTCCTCTACCAGGGGGTCGGCCGGAGCGAGCGTCTCGCGCGGGCCAGGGCCGCCCTGGACCACCTCGGGCTGGGCGACCGGCTGGACCACGAGCCGAGCGAGCTGTCGGGCGGCCAGCAACAGCGCGTGGCCATCGCCAGGGCCCTCGTCACCAACCCGCGCCTGCTGCTCGCGGACGAGCCGACGGGCAACCTCGACAGCGCGTCCGGCGCCGAGGTCATCGCGCTCCTCCACGACTTGAACGCGGCGGGCATGACCGTGGTGCTCATCACCCACGACGCCGACGTCGCGGCCGCGGCGCGACGGCAGGTCCACGTGCGCGACGGGCGGCTGCTCTCGTGAACGTCCTCGAACTGGTCGGCCTGGCCCTGGCGCGCCTCGGCGCGAGTCGCCTGCGCGCGTTCCTGACGATGCTCGGGGTGATCATCGGCGTCGCCTCGGTGGTCGCCCTCGTGAGCGCCGGCCAGGGGGCCACGAGTGGCATCAGCAGCCGCCTGCAGGGCCTGGGCACGAACCTGCTGACGGTCACTCCCGGCGCCACCTTCAGCGGTTTCACGCGTGGCGCGGCGGGCTCGGCGACGACCCTCACGGTGGCCGACGCTCAGGCCCTCGCCCAGGTGGACGGGGTGGCGGCCGTGGCGCCCCAGGTCACGACCCAGGCCCTGGTCGTGGCCGGCACCAAGAACACCACCACCGCGATCGTGGGCACGACCGCCGACTACGCCACGATCAACGCGTTCGACGTCTGGCAGGGTCGCTTCCTGACCAGCGCGACCAACGACTACGACCTGCGCGACGCCGTGCTGGGGGCG
>JBIOID010000275.1:0-1856 GCA_044449585.1 Candidatus Limnocylindrales bacterium | reverse complement strand
GATTGTCAACGTCGCGTCCATCACGGCCTCGCGCGGCGCGTTCTTCATGCCGCAGAACGCGCACGGCGCCGCCAAGGGCGGCGTCCTCGCGCTGACGTATCAGCTGGTCGTCGAAGGAGGCCCGCACGGCATCCGCGTCAACGCCGTCAGCCCGGCGATGACGGAGACGCCGCACACGACTCCCCTGCTGCGGGACCCCGAGGGCCCAGCCGCGCGCCCGTCCGTTCCAGCCCTGGCCGCCCTGCAGCAGGTAACCGCCCAGGCCGACCGATGCGCAGTGGCCGCCGGGGAACTCCCGGCCCCGTTCGGCGAGGTACGGAGCGAGCTCCAGGCCACCTTGCACCGCGGGTCGCACCGAGACGACTCCGGCGGCCGGCTCGTAGGCGATGTCCCGCATCGCGCCGAGGTCGATCAGCAGGGCGTCGTCGCGCAGGCTCCAGGCCGCCCACGAGTGTCCGCCGGAGCGCACGGTGACTGTCCACCCGTGCTGGGCCGCCAGGCGGACGCCCTCGATCACGTCGTCGTCGTCCGTCGCCAGCAGCACCGCCGCAGGGAACCGGTCCGGCCGCCGTGCGTTGAAAATGCGGCCGACGCGGGCTTGCTCGTACCCGGGGTCGCCGCGCCGCAGCAGGCGTCCGGCGAGCCGGTCGCGTGGCGGCGCCGTCATCCCACGACCGCCTTCATCCCACGACCGCCTTCATCATCGTGACCGCCGTCATCCCACCACCGCTGCGCCGCCGTCGACGGGAATGTTCGCCCCGCTCACGTGCGACGATTCGTCCGAGCACAGGAAGAGGATGGCCTGGGCGACGTCCTCCGGCTGCCCCCACCGGCCCAGCGGCACGCGCGCGGCGATGCTCGCGGCCGGGCCCTCGGGGTCCCGCAGCAGGGGAGTCGTGTGCGGCGTCTCCGTCATGGCCGGGCTGACGGCGTTGACGCGGATGCCGTGCGGGCCTCCTTCGACGACCAACTGGTACGTCAGCGCGAGGACGCCGCCCTTGGCGGCGCCGTGCGCGTTCTGCGGCATGAAGAACGCGCCGCGCGAGGCCGTGATGGACGCGACGTTGACAATCGATCCCCCTCCGCCGGCGACCAGGTGCGGCCAGGCCGCGCGGGTGACGAGGAAGACGATGTCGAGCTCGTTTCTGATGGTGAACGACCAGTCGGCGAAGGAGAGCCGGTCGATGGGGCCAAACCGGATCGCCGACGCGTTGTTGACGAGGATGTCAATCCCGCCGGCCAGGGCCACGGCGGTGTCGACCCATCGCCGGGCGCCCTCCTCGGACGCCAGGTCAACCGGCGCGACCGCGTCCATCTGCCCGCCGCTGGCCCGCACGAGCCCGACGGTCTCATCGGAGGTCTCCGGGTGCAGATCGCAGCCCACGACGTGAGCGCCCTCACGCGCGGCTAGCAGTGCTGTCGCCCGCCCGATCCCGCCGCCCGTGCCAGAGATGAGCGCCCGCTTGCCGTCCAGCCGGCCCATAGGCGACGCCTCCGACCTGCTCTAGTTCCCGCCTAGTTTATTCATTCTATGGAAGTTACTATCTCACAGTGAGAGTGTATGCCAAAGGGCTTCAATGAGAGAAGGTTCAACAATGCCCGGCTGTGCGAAGGCGGGAGGAGGACAGATGTCGACGAGCGTTTCGGGCAGCAGGGTGCTCGGGCTGGGGTGCGGTCAGCCCCACGGCAGCGCGGAGATCCTGCTGAAGGCGGCGCTGAGGGCGGCCGAGGGGGAGGGCGTCGATATCCAGCTTGTCCGGCTCGACGAGCTCCGCCTGCCCAGCGGCGCCGCGGAGGGCGCAGAGCCGGACGACGCGTGGTGGCTGTGGGAGCGGCTGGTCGAGTGTGACGGGCTT
>JBIOID010000274.1:0-1871 GCA_044449585.1 Candidatus Limnocylindrales bacterium | reverse complement strand
CTACTTCTGGAAGAGCGCCAAGTGGATCCGCGGCCTCGAATTCCTCGACCATGACCAACTCGGCTTCTGGGAGCGATACGGCTATCACAACGACGCCGACCCCTGGCGCGAGGAGCGCTTCGCCGACGGCTGACGTGGCCGGTCGAGGGGGACCGGCGCCCACTCGGCGATGGCCCGGCCTCCTGGCGTTCCTCGCGGTCGCGTTCGCGGCCGCGGCCGTGGCGCTCGCCGTGATCCGGCCCTTCCAGGCCGGCCCGGCCAGTTATGACGCTGGGAGCTCGGTCATCCACTTCCTCCGCCTGACCAGCGGACAGCGTCTCGAGGCGTTCATCAGCACCACGCCGAAGCCCCTGCTGACGCTCGTGTACGGCGGCCTCTATCAGCTGTTCGGAGACTGGCGCGCCATCTCGTGGGCCACGATCGGAGCCTATGGCGTCGCCATCGCCCTGACGAGCTGGTTGGCCTGGCGAGTTGCCGGGCCGGTCGCTGCGGTCGTGGCCGCCATCGCCCTCATCGCGTCGCCGACCCTCATGGGCGAGGTCATCATCGCTTCCGCGGTCCCCTGGGCGATGGTCGGCTGGGCGGTCGCGGGCCTCGCGGTGACCGCCCAGCGGCCGCGCTATGTGCTCGCCGGCCTCGCCCTCATGGTGGCCGCGCTCGCCCGGCTCGAGACCCTGGTGGTCGTCGCCCTGATCCTGCTCATGTTGGCCGTGCTCTGGCTATGGGGCAGGCGCGAGGGTCGCCAGCGCGTCCCGCCGGGCGCGTGGTGGGTGCTGCTGGGCTTCCTGGCGCTGCCGATCATGTTGCTGCACGACTGGCTGCTGACGGGCGATCCCCTGTTCTGGGCATCCGTGTCGACGCGCTACTCCGAGGGCGCCGGTGCCGCGTCCCTGATGGACCCCTTCGAGTTGGCGCGCTTCCTCGCCCATCGCTACCTGGGCATGGCGCCGTTCACGGCACTGGCTGTGGTCGGGGCGGTGTGGCTGCTCCGGGAGCGGCAGTGGGCGGTGGCTATCGGTCTGGCGGCGTTGGGCCCCGGGCTTGTCTCGTTCCTGTTCTTCCTGTCCGCCCGGGGGACGTTCGTGGCCACTCGCTATGCCGTGCCGATCGACATCGCCGTCCTGTTCAGTGCGGCCGTCGGGGCGGGTGCCCTCGTGAAGGTCATCTCGGGATGGGTCCGATCCAGGGATCCTTCCGCGACCCATGGCGTCAGCCGGTCGCGTACCGTGCTCGTGGTCGTGGTGGCAGGCCTGGCATGCCTCGTGGCAGGGTGGCCGCCGGCGCTCCTGGCACCCGGGACACAGGCCACTGCTGCGGCCGCGCTGCGCCTTGCCGAGCAGGAGCGGGCGGCCGTCCCGGTGCTCGACGCCGCGCTCCTGACCATGCCGAACAGCCGGGCGATCAAGGCCGCCGCCGGCGAGCGGCCGCTCGTGTTGCTGGTGCCAGTCCCGATGCGGACGCTGCTCGCGGCCGACCTGGGCCTGCCCCTGTCACGGCTTGGCAGCACCAGCGCCGCCGGCCTGGTCCCCGCGCCGGGCTCGCTCGCGTTGACGTACCTCGTGTATCACGACCGCGCCGGTGACCGGCCCGACAGCGCGTACGCCGAACTGGAAGCAGGCGAGGTGACGAGGATCGGGGGCCTGACGCTGACGCCGGTCCTCGCCGATGCGGGGCGCGGGATGTGGATCTACTCGATCACGGGGCCTTGAGGCCAGCTGGATCGCCGCCCCCGTGGGTGATCAGTGGTGGCAGGCGCCCGGAGCACCCTCGGAGTCGGCCGTCCGGAAGCTGCTGCCGCAGCCACACGCGGAGACGGCGTTGGGGTTGTTGACCGTGAACCCGGCGCCCATCAGCGTGTCGACGTAGTCGAT
>JBIOID010000273.1:0-1892 GCA_044449585.1 Candidatus Limnocylindrales bacterium | reverse complement strand
CCCACGGACGCGCTCGCGGCGAAGGGCAGGCCGTGGTCGACGGCCAGGAAGACGAGCACCGGGCCGGAGGTGAGCGGCAAGGCGACGATCCAGCCGCCCATCGAAGGGCCCCAGCGCCGCGCCGCGAGGCTGGCGCCGGCGATGAGGATCGGCGTCAGGCCGAGCTTCAGGACGAGGATCGTCACGCAGGCAGCATGGCAGACGACCCCCGGTCGCGTGGGCGCCTGGCCGGATCCGGCGGGGGGGGTTCGGGGTTCCGTCCCACCAGGACGCTATCGGACGCGAAACCGAATCTGCACCTCTGGACTCGTCGGATGCGGTCCTGCCAGGGCGCAGGTGAGCACGGTCTCGGGCCACCTGGCACGAGCCCGTCCTGCCGGGACGAAGATCGACGAACCGGACCGTCAACTCGTCAGATACCGTCCTGCCAGGACGATCGGGGCAAATTCCCGGGATGAACCCGCCATGAACTCGACCCTCGTGCTCTTCGTCGTGCGCACCGCGCGCGGGCGGAGCGTTGCCTGACGCCCCGGCGGCTCAGCCGGTTACGAGCCGCCCGATGATCACCCCGGCCGCGGCCGCAAGGGCGGCGATGGCCAGCGTCTGGATCACCGTGCCCGCCACGTTCCGGTGGGCGATCCGGCCACGGCCGACGCCGAGCACCGCCAGCAGGGCGCCGGTGATGACGAGGGAGACGCCGCGCGCCGTGCCGATCTCGAAGAAGAAGAACGGCGCGACCGGCGTGGCGGCGGCCAGCAGGTCGGCCAGGAACATCCACGTGGCGTGGGCCCAGGGCGACTCCTGGGTCCCCCGCCCCAGGCCCAGCTGCACCGCCTCGACGTACTCGAGCATCGCCCGCGGGTTGCGCTCGAGGGCTCCGCTCACGGTCGAAGCCTCATCCTCGGTGAAGCCGGCCGAGCGCAGCTGACCCATGATCTCGGCCCGTTGGCCCTCGGGGTCGGCGCGGATCCGGTCCTCGGCCGTCGAGAGGAGCGCCTTGCCCCGGTCGCGCACGGACTGCACGTCGAGGTAGGTCCCCGCCATCATCGAGACCGCGCCCGCGGCCGCACCGGTCGCCCCGGCCAGGAGCACGACGTGGCTGTCGCTCGTGCTCGCCGCCACGCCGAAGACGAGCCCCGCGATCGAGACCGCGCCATCCTCCATGCCGAAGGCGATGTCGCCGATCGAGGTCAGGAGCGACCGGCGCAGGCGTTGAAAGAGACTGGTCACGCTGCGATTCTGCGCCACCGCGCGGCCGGTGCGTCCCTGCGCCTGACCTTCGTCCGCGGTCCACTGACCATCGAGTGACTCGCCAGCCTCTGGCCGGGCGGGCATCGTGCCCTTCGTGCTCACCACGCACTGAGCTGGAGCGCGCGGGGGGCCGGCCCTGGTTGTCGGGCCGGGCGAGCTCAGTCTCCTTCTGTCGGCGCCCGGTGCGGCGCCCCTGCTCGCCCCCGCAAGGCCTCGATGGCCCAGTCCTTCTTGATGGCAGTGCACCCATCTGACGGTTAGACCGCCATCAGTCGGGCGGAACAGGCTCGCTGCGGAACGGGAGCTGGACGGCAAGGGCACCGAGGCACGCCTGGACCAGTCGCGAGCCAGCGCGGTCGAGCCCCAAACCGACCAGAATGGCGCGGTGCGTCTCGGCCCCCTGATCTTCGCCCCGCTGATCGTCGCCTGCCTTCTCGTCGGCGCCTGCGCGGCGCCGGCTCCGTCATCGGGCCCGACCGCCAGCCCCAGCCCGACCTCGTCCTCGAGCCCAAGCGCAAGCTCGAACCCCAGCCCGAGCCCGACCGCCCAGGCCTCCTGCGCCCAGCGGACCCTGGCCTCGATGACGACCGACCAGCGCATCGGCCAGTTGTTCGCGCTGGGCCTCAAGGACAACCAACTGG
>JBIOID010000272.1:0-1911 GCA_044449585.1 Candidatus Limnocylindrales bacterium | reverse complement strand
GCATGTCATCGAGGTGCGCGCGACCGACGGTATGGGGGTCGTGCAGACGAGCGACCTGTCGCCGCCGGCGCCCGATGGGGCACGCGGCCACATGCGCATCGCCGTGACCGTGACCTGAGCCGTGGCCGTGGACGCCCGAGCCGCGGTCGCCGGGCCGATCCTGGTCGTCGACGACGACCCCAAGATCGTGCGCCTCGTGAGCCTCTACCTCGAGCGCGCCGGGTATGACGTGGTGGGCGTCGGTGACGGTCACGCCGCGCTGGCCGAGCTGGCGCGGCGCCCCCCGGCGCTGGTGATCCTCGACGTGATGCTGCCCGGGGTCGACGGCCTGTCCGTCCTCGACCGCATCCGCCGGGCTGGTGACACGCCGGTGGTGATGCTCTCGGCCCGCGGCACGGCCGATGATCGCATCACCGGGCTGGAGGGCGGTGCCGACGACTACGTGGCCAAACCCTTCTCGCCGGCCGAACTGGTGCTGCGGGTGACGCGCGTCCTGGAACGGACGGGCCGCACCGCAGCGACGGAGGCTCCGCTCATCTCGGGCGAGCTGGTGCTCGACCGGGCCCGCCACCTGGCGACGTTGGCCGGCCACCCGCTGACCCTGACGCCCATCGAGTTCCGGCTCCTGGCGGCGCTCCTGGCGGCGGATGGCCGCGTCCTCAGCCGCGCCCACCTGCTCGACCTGGTCTACGGGCCGAACCAGGAGGAGGTCCTGGACCGCACGATCGACGTCCACATCGGCCGGTTGCGTCAGAAGCTGGGCCATCCAGCGATCGGTGGCGGGTATGTCGAGACGGTGCGCGGCATCGGGTATCGCGCCGTCCGCCACGAAGGAGGCGCGTCGAGGGGCGCCGCTCGGCCGTGAGACGGATGCGCTGGTACCGGGGCATCGCGGCCCAGGTGGCCGTCCTGGTCATGGCGACGACGGCCGTCAGCCTGGCCATCGTGTCGCTCGGCGTCCTGGCCGTGGGCCGCGCCACCTTCGATGGCCTGATGGTCGAGCACGGCCTGAGCACCACCGCCGCCAACGACATGTACGACCAGTCCGTGAGCGTCGTCGTCGTGGCCACCCTGGTCGTCGCGGCCGTGGCCGCCGTCGGCCTCAGCCTGCTGGTGGCCCGCCGACGGGCCGCGCCGTTGCGGGCCATCGCCGATGCCGCGCGCCGGGTCGCGGCGGGTGACTACAGCGCCCGCGCGCCGGCCGGCGGGCCGGCCGAGGTGGCCAGCCTGGCCGATTCCTTCAACCGGATGGCGACCGAACTGGAAGCCCAGGAGCAGATGCGCCGTGACTTCATCGCCAACGCGGCGCACGAACTGCGCACCCCGCTGACCAACCTGTCGGGTTACCTGGAGGCGCTGCGCGACGGCATGGTGCCGGCCGATGCCGCGATCTTCGCCTCGCTGCACGAGGAGGTCGAGCGCCTGACGCGCCTGTCGCACTCGCTGGACACGCTCGCCGACGGCATCGGCGGGGTCGATGGTGTGGGCGGTGTCGGTGGTGTCGGCGAGTCAGACGCGACCGCCACCGAACACGACCTGGTGGCGGCCATCCGGATGGCGGTCGCGCTGGCGCGGCCGGGTCTCGAGCGGGCCGGCGTGCGCATCGACGTGGTCACACCGCCCGACCTGGTGGCGCGCTTCCGGCCCGACGCACTCGCCCAGGTGCTGGGCAACCTGCTGCAGAACGCGATGCGCTACACCCCGTCGGGTGGCCAGGTCGTGGTCGTGGTCGAGCGTGAACCCGATGGTGCCCGGATCACGGTCAGCAACACCGGCGAGGGCATCCCGCCGGCCGACCTGCCGCACGTGTTCGAGCGTTTCTACCGGGTCGACAAGTCGCGCGACCGCGCCAGTGGCGGGGCCGGCATCGGCCTGGCCATCGTGAGGCGCCTGGTCGAGGACGGCGGAGGG
>JBIOID010000271.1:0-1915 GCA_044449585.1 Candidatus Limnocylindrales bacterium | reverse complement strand
GGCGTCCTCTGCGATCCTGGCCTGTTCGGGCGTGACGACGTCCATGATGACGCCGCCCTTGAGCATCTGGGCGAGCCCCTTCTTGGTGGCCCAGGTCGATGTCGCTACGGTCATGGTGGGCAGTGATCCTCAGGTGGCCGCCGACGGGTCGGCCGGCCGATCGGCCGCGGGGTCGTCGCCCGTTCGGACCGCCCGGCATCGCCCGCGCGCACACCGATTATCGCACGGGCGCAGACACCGTCCGACAGCGGCCATCTGCTCGATACTGGCATCTGCCCGTGCCCACCTTCACAGCGCAGCATCGCCGCCTGGCCGCCCTGCGGCTGGTCGCCCAGGGCATCGGTGCCGAGGGGCCGGCGACACCGGTCCAGGTCGTGCGGCGGATGCTGGCCCTGCAGGCGCAGGATCTGCCGGGCGTCAAGTGGTCGGTCGGCCTGCGGCAACCCCCGCTGACCGAGACGTCGGTGGAGGCCGCCTGCGACGCAGGCACGATCGTGCGCTCCTGGCCCATGCGCGGCACGCTGCACCTCGTCGCCGCGGAGGATCTGGGCTGGATGCTGCAGCTGACGACGCCCGGGGCGATCGCCTCCCTGGCCGCCCGACGGGCCTACCTGGGCATCGCCGACCTGGACGCCGAACGTGCCCGCGAGATCGCCGTCGCCACGCTGGCGGGTGGCCGGGTGATGGCCCGGGAGGACCTGCTGGCGGCCATCGCGGCGGGTGGGATCGGGACAGGCGGCCAGCGCGGGTACCACCTGCTGTGGTACCTGGCCCAGACGGGGACGCTCGTCCTGGGCCCGACCGCCGACCGGCGCCAGATGTTCGCGCTGTTCGATGAATGGGTGCCCCATCCACGGCGCCTGACGGGCGAGGAAGCGCTGGGCGAGCTGACCTGTCGTTACTTCGAAAGCCACGGGCCGGCCACCGTGCCCGACCTGGCGCGATGGTCCGGCCTGACCATGGGCGCCGTGCGCCGCGGTCTGGCGTCGAGCGGTCGGCGGCTGGCACAGCTCGAGCTGGCCGGCCAGACCTACTACCTCGCCCCGGCGACGGCCGCGTCTGAACGACGGGCCTCCGGCGTGCACCTGCTGCCCGGCTTCGACGAATACGTGCTCGGCTACCAGGACCGGACCGCGGTCCTGGCCCGTGAGTCGAGCCAGGCGGTGGTGCCCGGCGGCAACGGGATGTTCAAGTCGACCATCGTGGCCGACGGCCAGGTCGTGGGCACCTGGCGCAAGGCGATCCGGGCCGGCGAGGTCGTGATCGCACCACAGCCGTTCGAGCGGCTGGCCTCGTCCGTGCGCGACGGCCTCGCCGAGGCCGCCCTGGCCTACGGGGCCTTCCTCGGCCGGCCGGCGCGCATCGCCTGGACCGCCTGAGCGGTGGCGCGGGCTCGCCTATCATCGGTCTGATGGCCGTGCTGGCGACCCGTCTCGATGCCACCGCGCCAGAAGCGCGGGCCAATGCCGCGGCCATGCGTCGCCTCGTGGCCGACCTGCGCGGCCGGACGGCGGCCCTGACCGAGCGGGGCGCGGCGGGCGACGAGCGCAGCGTGACTCGCCATCGCGAACGGGGCAAGCTGCCGGTCCGCGAGCGCATCGACCGCCTGCTGGATCCCGGGGCGCCGTTCCTCGAGCTGAGCGCGCTGGCGGCCGACGGCGTGTACGACGGCGAGGCGCCGGGCGCGGGCATCGTCACGGGCATCGGTCGGGTCAGCGGCGTCGAATGCGTCATCGTGGCCAACGACGCGACGGTGAAAGGCGGGACCTACTACCCGCTGACGGTCAAGAAGCACCTGCGCGCCCAGGAGATCGCCCTCGAGGATCGGCTGCCGTGCCTCTACCTGGTCGACAGCGGCGGCGCCTACCTGCCCCTCCAGGACGAGGTCTTCCCGGATCGCGACCACTTCGGGCGC
>JBIOID010000270.1:0-1944 GCA_044449585.1 Candidatus Limnocylindrales bacterium | reverse complement strand
CGACCGGGACGCATGCGACGGCGGGCCGTCGTCGAGGGAGGTCAGGGAGAGCGTGTACCAGGATCGCACACTCACCTGCCGGGACTGCGGGGACTCGTTCCTCTTCTCCGCCGGTGAGCAGGCCTTCTTTGCCAGCAAGGGTCTGCAGAACGACCCCCAGCGATGTACGTCGTGTCGGGCCGTGGCCAAGCAGAACCGGACCGTCGGAGGGGCGCGCGAGTACCACGCGGCCGTCTGCGCGCGGTGCGGCCAGCAGGCCATGGTGCCGTTCGCGCCACGCAACGACCGGCCCGTCTACTGCAGCTCCTGCTTCGATGTGGTGCGCGTGGCGTCCGCCCCGGCCAGCGCCTGAGCGCCGACCGGCCAGCTCGCCGTGCGGTGCGTGCGGGCACCGCTTTCGCTGACCGGAGCCTGACGCGCAGCTAAGCGGCTGGTGATTGCCGCACCGCACACTCGCCCCATGCCCAAACCACACGCGACGCCACCTCTCGACACCACGGCGCGCCCGGCGCTAGCCTTCGGGACGCCCACCAGGCGCCGCGGAACGGCCGCCCAGCCTGCCGCCTGGGGCGCTGACTCATCGGTGGAACGGGTCATGCCATCCCCTGCAGCCTCACGGTCCAGCCGGCCGCGGCCGGCCGAGCACCAGGGCGAGTTCCAGTCGATCTCACGCACCAAGATCACCCCGCCCCTCCTGCGGCAGGAGACGCTGACACGCGGGCGGCTCATCGACTGGCTCGGTCGCAACGCGCACCACCGCCTCACCCTCGTCGTGGCGGAGGCGGGCTACGGCAAGACCACGTTGCTCGGCGACTTCGGGCGCCACAGCTCGGTGCCGGTGCTGTGGTTCAAGCTGGACCATACCGACCGGGACTGGATCACCCTGTCCAACTACCTCGTCGCGGCGTTCCGTGAGCTGCGCCCCGGCTTCGGTACGGCGACCCTCGGTCTGCTGGCGCAGCTGGCCACGGCCGATCCGCCGCGCGGCCAGATCATCGACGGCCTGCTCGCGGAGGTGGCCGCCTTCGATGAACCGGCATTGCTCATCCTGGACGACTACCACCTCGTGGACGACAGTCCTGATGCCCGGGAGCTCGTCGGTCGCCTCCTGCACGAAGCGCCGCCGGGCCTGTCACTGCTCATCTCCACGCGGCGGCGCCCGGACCTCGACCTCGGGCGCGCGACGGCGCAGGGAACCGTTGCGGAGTTGACGACGGACGACCTTCGCTTCTCGCATGCCGAGACCGACGAGCTCTTCAGCGAGACCTACCAGCAACCGCTCGAGCCCGACGTCCTCGACCAGCTCGAGCGCCGTACGGAGGGCTGGGCCGCCAGCCTGCAGTTGTTCCGCTCATCGATCCGCGGCCGGTCCGTCCTCGAGATCCGCTCATTCGCCCGCTCGCTGAGTGGCACCGAAGGACCTGTCTACGACTTCCTGGCCCAGGAGGTCTTGCGGGAACTGACGCCCATCCTGCGGCGGTTCGTCGTCGGCGCGGCGATCCTGCAGCGGATCGTCCCGGACCTCATCGCGGCCATCTTCGCGGACGACCCAGAGCCACCGACCGTCCAGACGACCCGCGGCTGGATCGAGGCGGCCGATGACCTGGGTCTCATGGGCCGCCGGGGCGAATCTGGTCGCGGCTATCGTTTCCATCCGCTACTGCGCGACTTCCTCCTCCGCCAACTGGCCCACGACATGCCGCCGGACGCGATACGGGCACGGCACCGGCGCGTCGCCGTGGCTGCCGAAGCCGACGACTGGCTCACCGCCTGCCACCACTTCCTCGAGGCCGGCGAGCCGATCGAAGCCGTGCGCGTCATGGGCGACTCGCTCCTGATCGCCATCGGCACCGGCGCCTGGGGTGTCGCGGCCGAGCTCCTCGACCGTTTCCCGACTGAGCCCGACGCCCCCGCCGTCCAAGTCATCCTCGCCCTCCGAGAGAT
>JBIOID010000269.1:0-1994 GCA_044449585.1 Candidatus Limnocylindrales bacterium | reverse complement strand
GGCGCGCGGTCCCGACGCCACGTTCGCCGGGCTGTACGCCGTCCTCCAGGCCGCCCACGCTGACGCCACCGCGGCCGTGCGGCCGGGGGGCGCGGCCGCAGCCAGCGACGCGGCCGGCCGCGACCCCCACACCCCCGCCGGCTACGGGCCGGCCTTCATCCACCGCACCGGCCACGGCATCGGCCTCGAGGGCCACGAGGATCCGTACCTCGTGGCCGGCAACCGCGAGCCCGTGCAGGCCGGTCACGCGTTCAGCATCGAGCCGGGTATCTACCTCGAGGGCCGCTACGGCGCGCGCATCGAGGACATCGTGATCTGCGGCGCGGGCGGCGCGGACGTCCTGGATACGAACCCGCGCGACCTGTTCGTGGTGAGCGGACGCTGAACTGAGCGGTGCTATCATCGCGGCCACTGACGCGCGTGACCGCGTCGTCCCTGGCATCACTGCCTGCCCTCGAAAGCCCGGATCGAACCGACGTGCATAGCCCAACTGCCGAGCCGGCCGACGGGACCGTCCCGGCCGACCGAGTCAACCCGGAGCCCCCGCGCGCCGGTCCGCCCGAGCCTCCCGATCACCAGCCTCGCGGTGCCACGGCGGCCCAACTGCGGCGCTTCATCAAGTCACGGCCGTATGTGCCACTCCATGAGCTGCGGCGCCGGTTCGAGCTGAACGGCCAGGCCGATGACGTCTGCTCGGTGCGCACACAGGACGGCCTCGTCTACGTGGGCCTCCCACCGCGCGAGTGTGAGTTGCTGGGTGAGCTGGTGCGCTGTGGCGATATCGGCCTGGAGCTGTGCCGCGACCCCCTCGTGCCGATCGTCGTGGGGGTCTTTCCGATGCGCCCGGTCGTCCGCGCCTGATAGTCAATCCACCAGGTCCATGGCGGGCACGGCGATGCCCTCCAAGGCCAGCAGGTCTCGTTTGATCTCGCGCCCGTCGGGGTCGTCGCCATAGCCGCCGAGGGAGCCGTCGCCGGCCACCACGCGATGGCACGGGACGAGCAGCCAGAACGGGTTGCGGCCGAGCGCGCCCCCCACGGCACGGGCGGCACCTGGCGCCCCGATGCGACGGGCGAGGCGTCCGTAGCTGGTCACTTCCCCGCGGCCCAGGGTGCGTGCGCCCTCGAGCACCCGCCGATCCCACGAGCAGACGCCGGCCCAGTCGAGGTGCACGTCGGCCAGCGCGGCTTGCTCGCCCGAGATGGCCCGTCGGAGCGCGTCGACAGCCTCGCCGAGGCGTCGTGCGGCACCCTCGTGCGCGACCTCCCGCCCGAGCTCGAGTCGAGCGCCGAGCCGCCGCTCGAGGTGCCGCCCCAGGGCCTCCGGCGATCCGCGCAACGCGACGACCAGGACGCCCCGCGAGCTGGCCACGACGTGTACGGGTCCCCAGGCGGAGGGCAGGGTCGCCGAGGCGACGGGCGGGCCTTCGGGATCGACCATAGGGCTCATGCTGCCAGAGCCTGAGCCATCGCGCGGCCGGTGCCGCGAGAGTTCGCGGCTGGCATGATGGGGCCGTGGCCGCGCGGCATGACCCACCTACCGGTGCGTTCCGTTACCAGCACGCCATCGAGGTGCGCTTCAGCGACACCGACGCGATGGGCCATGTCAACAACGCGGTCTACCTGACCTACTTCGAGCTTGCCCGGGCGGGCTACTACCGCGCCGTGACGGGCCGCGTCTTCGAGACCCTGGCGGAAACGGATCGCTCGATGATCATGGCCCGCGCGCGCGTGGAGTACCGCGCGCCGGCCTTCTTCGGCGAGACGGTCATCGTGGCCTGCCGCGCCGCGTGGGTCAGCCACTCCTCGTTCTCGCTCGAGTACCGGCTGACTGCCTCGGACGACTCGCCGCGCGGCGGCGGGCGCCTGCTGGCCGACGGCGAGACGATCCAGGTCGCCTACGACTACGCCAGCGGCCGGGCGACACGCCTCGACCCCGAGATGGTGCGGGCCCTGGAGGCTCGCCGGAGCGAGTCGGCCTAGGCTGCCGGGCGG
>JBIOID010000268.1:0-2031 GCA_044449585.1 Candidatus Limnocylindrales bacterium | reverse complement strand
GTGATCGGGCCGAGCACCGACATGATGCCCACCAGCGCGCTGGCCAGGCCGACCTGCTGGGGCGGCACGAGGTCGGGCACGTAGCCCTGGAACGGTCCCTGTGCGAAGTTCGAACTGAACTGCAGCAGGAGGTAGAAGGCACCGATGGCGACCAGGAGGTTGCTGCTGGCGAGGCCCACCAGGAAGAGCAGGTCGAGCGACGAGCCGATGACGATGTAGGGCTTGCGGCGCCCCCAGCGCGAGATGGTGTAGTCGCTGATCGAGCCGGCCATCGGCTGCACGAGGATGGCGACGATGGCGCCCAGGCCGCTGATCACCCCGACCGCCAGGTTGACGGAGTCCGCGGGGACCAGCTGCTTGAGCCGTTCGGGCAGCACCACCGTGTCGAGGGCGGTGAAGATCATGGTCAGCCCGAACCAGTAGATCGACAGCTGGAGGAGCTGGACGAGCGGCAGGGTCGCCATGGGCCGTCCGTCGAGGGCCGGGATGGCCGGGGACGCCTGGGACGCGGGGACGTTCGTGGCGGTCACCGCCGGTCCCTCCCGACGTGCTGTCGGCAGCACGGTTGGCGCGGCGCCTGGCCCGTCCGCGCGTCCGGCGATGCTACCCCTGTCGCAACCCCCTGAACACCCCCTACACTGGTCGCCAGGAGGTGCGCGTGGACCTGCTCGCGATGACGTTGCTCGGCTTCAAGTTCAGCGGGACGCTGGCGCTGGGCATCCTGATCGTGCTGGTGGTCGCGGTGGGCCTGCTGTGGTTCGGCCTCACCCGCAAGCGCCCGGAGTGATCAGGCGCTCATAGGGGCGCGCCCGAGCAGGAAGAAGGCGCGCGTGAAGCCCTTCCCCTTCAGTTCGACCTCGCCGCGCGGCTCGAGCTCGAAGGCCGGTCCGAGCGACGCCGCCACGGACTCCGAGACCTGGATGCGGCCGGGCGGGGCCGTCGTCTCCAGGCGGCTCGCGACATTGACCGCGTCGCCCCACAGGTCGTACACGAACTTGCTGGTGCCGATCACGCCGGCCACGACCGGGCCGTGATGGACGCCGATCCGGACTTGCCACGGCGGCCCGGCCTGGGTCACCGCTGAGCGCATCGCCAGCGCCAGGTCGGCGGCTGCCCGGACATGCTCAGGGTTGGTGCCCGGCAGCCCGGCGGCGGCCATGTACGCGTCGCCGATAGTCTTGATCTTCTCCACGCCGTGGGCCAGGCAAGCCGCGTCGAAGGCGGAGAACAGGGCGTTCAATGACGTCACGACGGTCGCCGGCGGCAGGCGGGCGGAGATCTCCGTGAACCCGACGAAGTCGCTGAAGACGATGGCCACGTCGTCGTAGCCATCAGCGATGAGGCCCTGGCCGCTGTTGAGCCGATCGATGATCGGTTGGGGCAGGATGTTGAGGAGCAGCTCGTGCGAGCGCGTCCGTTCCGTCTCCAGCTCGCTGCGCAGGCGCTCGAGCAACCGGGCGTTGGTGTCGCGGATCGCCTCCACCTGCTGGAGCGTCTCCTCGAGTCGGGCGAGGCGGCGCACTGCGCGTGCGTTCTCGCGCCGCAGGACATCCAGGGACGCCTCGGCCTCGTGCTCGCCGGTCACGTGCCGAGCAGCAGCGTGACGAACGTCTCGTTGAAGTAGCGGCTGGTGGCGACCCCCCGGACGGGCCCGATCTCGCCGAAGCAGTACATGCCGGCCAGCGGCAGGGCGGCGCCGTAGGCCGAGCGGGCCATCTCCGCCTCCACCCGCGTGCGCGATCCAAGCAGGAAGCGGCGCACGGCGCACGAGAAGATCAGCGCGGCCTGGGGCGTGGCGCCCTGCGGGAAGCCGGCCGTCGCGCGCGCCAGCGCCGCCTCCGTACCGGCCAGGATGTCGTCGGTCGCGGCCGTCGTCAGCTGGACGACCGCCCCGACCGGGATCGAACCGGCCACCCAGACCGAACCCGACGCCGGGTCGGTGCCCTGGATGGCCCGGAAGTAGGACTCGTCGCCGCCCGCCTCGACCACCGCCAGCGGATTGCCGTACGAGGCCGGGCCGGTCACGTCGAG
>JBIOID010000267.1:0-2048 GCA_044449585.1 Candidatus Limnocylindrales bacterium | reverse complement strand
GGTCAGGGACCGGCGCGGCCTGGCCCGCCTCGACTACACCCAGAACGCCAGCAACAAGACGCTGGTGGCGCCCTACGCCGTGCGCCCCGCGGGCACGGCCCCGGTGTCAGCGCCGATCGCCTGGGATGAGCTGGACGACCCCGACCTCGCCCCGGATCGGTGGACGATCGCCACGCTGCCGGCGCGCCTGGCCGAGAAGGGCGACCTGTTCGCCGGCGCCCTGCTCTACGACCAGGTCCTGCCGGCTCTCGCTTGAGGTCGGCGGATCGCGTCCGTCACTCCGTGACGATGATCGTGCCCGTCATTTCCGATGGGTCGAACTGGCAGTAGTACGGGTACGAGCCTGGGACGCTGAAGGTGTGCTTGAACGTGTCACCTGGGTTCATGCGGCCGCTGTCGATCTCCCCGTTTCTGAACGTGACGGTGCACGGACCCAACAAACATGCGCTCGTCCAGATCACCTCGGTCCCCACTCGGATGCTGAGCGTGCCATAGGGGTATCCATCACGCATCAGCAGCGAGCAAGGACCCTGGGCGCAGATCACCGGGATGGGCGATGCCGACGGCGCCAGCGTCCGTGCCGCAGTCGGCACCGGGGTAGCCAGCGCGCTGTTCGTGGGGGCGACGCTGGGGGTGACCAGGGCGGGCGACTGCTCTCCAGCGGTCGGACTGAGCGTGCCAGTGCCCAGTGAAACTCTCGTTCCGCGATGATCGTCGGGTGGCCTCGGCCTGCCGATACGACAGTCGTCAACGGGCAGGCCCAAACCGAGATCCGACCGACCATCCGCGACCTTGACCGCCCCGACGACGCAGCACTACGCTCGGCGCCTGCCCCCCCGCGCCGTAGGAGGTCGGTCATGTCTCTCGAGTCGTTCGAACGGTATCCGCTCATGTTCGGGCCGTCGCCGATCCAGCGGCTCGATCGGCTGACGAAGCATCTTGGAGGGGCGCGGATCTGGGCCAAGCGCGAGGACTGCAATTCGGGCCTGGCGTTCGGCGGCAACAAGGTTCGCAAGCTCGAGTACCTCCTGGCCGACGCGCTCGCCAAGGGCTGCGACACCCTCGTGTCGATCGGTGGCGTCCAGTCGAACCACACCCGCCAGGTCGCGGCCGCGGCCGCGGTGGCCGGCCTCAAGTGCGTGCTGCTGCAGGAGAGCTGGGTCGACTGGCCGGACGTGACCTACGACCGCGTCGGCAACATCCTGCTCAGCCGGCTCATGGGCGCGGACGTGCGGCTCGTGAAGGCGGGGTTCGGGATCGGCTTCAAGGAGAGCTGGGAGCAGGCCCTCGCGGAGATCGAGGCGGCCGGCGGAAGACCCTACGCCATCCCGGCGGGAGCATCCGACCATCCCCTGGGTGGCCTCGGGTTCGCGTCGTGGGCGCGCGAGGTCGAGGCCCAGGAGCGCGAGCTGGGCGTCTTCTTCGACACCGTCATCGTCTGTGCGGTCACCGGCTCGACGCAGTCCGGGATGATCGCCGGCTTCGCCGACGGGCCCCGCTCTGATGGCACGACCGCGCGCGGGCGGCGGGTCATCGGCATCGATGGCTCGGCCAAGCCGGCGGAGACCCACGCCCAGGTCGCCCGGATCGCGCGCTTCACGGCGAAGGCGATCGGGCTTGGACGCGACCTGCGCGACGAAGAGATCGTGCTCGACGACCGCTACCACGCCGGGACGTACGGCATCCCCGATGCGACGACGCTCGAGGCGATGCGCCTGGCGGCCCGCCTCGAGGCGATGATCACGGACCCGGTCTACGAGGGCAAGTCGATGGCCGGGCTGATCGACCTGGTCAGCCGCGGCGAGATCGAGCGGTCCTCGAACGTCCTCTACGCCCACCTCGGCGGCCAGCCGGCGATCAACGCCTACGCGTCGCTGTTCAGCTGAGACCGAGAACGTCGCACCCGCAGATGGGCGTCCGGGGCGTCCAGGCCCTCTACCTCTGCACCGGCGGCGCCATCGGCACCTTCTACCCGTTCATCTGGGTCATCCTCCTGGGCCACGGCTTCAGCGTCGAGGCCGTCGGCGCCGTGGCGGCGATCTCGGCCG
>JBIOID010000266.1:0-2062 GCA_044449585.1 Candidatus Limnocylindrales bacterium | reverse complement strand
ACTACCCGCCTGTCGTCGGCGAGCGTGACGACCGTTGCCCAGGCTGCCCCGTCCACCTTGGCGGCGACGTGGGGGTGGATGCCCACGGCCGCATCGATGAAGGGGTGGCGCGCGGCGAGATCGAGCGCGCCGGCGCACGAGGCGACGTCCCATGCCGGGTCCAGCACGCGAGCCACGCCGGCCTGCTCGGCCGCCGCGACGACCACGTCGGCGTCGGCGGCGAAGGCGTCGGCCTGCAGATGCGCGTGCGAGTCGATCAGGCGCATGCGGCGGCGTGCCGGCACGACCGCCACGCGGCGCTCACGCCGGTGCGGCAGCGAGCGCGTCCGGGTCGAGGCGGGGGAAGAGCGGCTCGGCCGGGCCTACGTGGCCGGGCGCGGCGGCGTGGGCGGCCCATGCGAGCTCGTCGTCGAGCGGCGGGCCGCCATTGCCGTCGGGCTGATACGGGTAGGCATACCCCAGCTGGGCCAGCACGCGCGGCGCGGCCTGCGGCATGAACGGGGCAGCCGCCAGGGCGATGACCCGGCAGGCCTCGACCAGGTCGCCCAGGACGCCGGCCAGCCGCGCCTCCGCCGTCGCGTCGCCGCCGGCCGCGGCCCTGGCCAGCACCCACGGCTTCTCCTGGTCGACGTACTGATTGGCCGCCGCGACCATGTGCCACAGGCCGGCCAGCGACTCGTGCAGCAGGAAGGTCTCCAGGCCGGCGCGCCAGGCGGCCCGGGCACCATCCCAGGCGACGGCCAGCGCGCCGCCGTTCGAGGGCGCCGGGCGGGCGCCCGCGAGGTAGCGGCCGACCATGCTCACGGTGCGATTGACGAGGTTGCCGAAGTCGTTGGCCAGGTCGGCGTTGTAGCGGCGGATGAACGAGTCCCAGGACACGTCCGTGTCGCGGTCGAAGGCGACTTCCCGGAGCGAGCAGTAGCGGGCGCCGTCCGTGCCCAGGGCGGCGACCATGTCGAGCGGATCGAGGAAGTTGCCCCGACTCTTGCTCATGCGTTCGCCCTGCACAAACAGCCAACCGTGGACCCACACCAGGCGCGGCAGCGGCAGGCCGGCGCTCATGAGCATGGCCGGCCACACGATCGTGTGCAGCCGGTTGATGTCCTTGCCGATGACATGCGCGTCGGCCGGCCACCAGGAGGCGAAGCGCTCGGGGTCGTCGGGAAAGCCGGCGCCCGTGATGTAGTTGGTGAGCGCGTCGAACCAGACGTAGACGGTGCCCGCGGCCGGATCCCAGGAGCCGTCGGGGAGCTGCGCGGAGGAGCCGTCCTCCCGGATGGGGAACGGGATGCCCCACGGCGCGCCGGCCCGGCTGACCGAGAAGTCCTCCAGGCCCTGGCGCATGAAGCCCAGCATCTCGTTGCGCCGGAACTCGGGCTGGACCCACTCGGGGTAATCGGCGAAGTACCGCTCGAGCCGCTCCTGGTAGGCCGACAGGCGGAAGAACCAGTTGCGTTCCACCAGCCACTGGAGATCCACCGTGGGGTGGTTCACGCAGTGCGTACCGGCGGCGTCCTCGACCAGCTGCGAGGCCGGGATGAAGCCCTCGTTGGGGCAGTACCAGCCCTCGTAGTCGCCCATGTACAGGTCGCCGTTGGCATGCGCCCGGCGGATCATCTCGTGGACGGCGCGCTGGTGGTCGGGGTCGGTCGTGCGGATGAAGCGGTCGGGCGCGATGTCGAGCGCATCCTCCGCCTTGCGGTACAGCTCGACCATCTCGTCCACGAATGCTTTGGGGGCCTTGCCCTGGGCCTGGGCGGTCAGGGCGATGTTGACCGAGTACTCATCGGTACCCGTCAGGAAGAACGTGTCGTCGCCCTTCATGCGATGCCAGCGCGCGATCACATCGGCCCCGAACACGTCGAGGAGGGTGTGCAGGCCGGGCCTGTTGTTGGCGTAGGCGATCGCAGTCGTGATGTAAAAGCGATCGGTCATCCCGGCGACCACTCGCGGTAGAGGCCGGTCCAGGTGACGGCCCCTCCGACGGCCTCGTGCGCGGCGTGGATCAGCGCCTCGCGCGGTTTGGGCTTGGGGACGTCGCCGTGGGTGATCGACGCCGGGT
>JBIOID010000265.1:0-2172 GCA_044449585.1 Candidatus Limnocylindrales bacterium | reverse complement strand
TGTCGGGATCGAAGACCGGCACGCCGGGCGCCACCGATGCGGACCCGAAGGACGATGCTTTCAAGGTCACCACGCTAAAGCCGTCGCACGGTGGTTCCAACCGTGCCCACACCCCAGACGAAGGGACGTGGCCGCCACCAGGCAGCCGGCAAATGGGCTAGGCGGAGTGGATATCAGCAGCCGCCTTCACAGCGTCCTCGGGCGATGGTATCCCCCGGTTGTGATGAGGCGATGGCCGCCGGCATCGGCTTGGATGGTGGGCAGCCGGGAGCAGCCAATCCGAAGGAGGTCGCCGTCGTGACCAGCAGAACACCCTCATGACGGCCGCTGGGGTGCGGGGGAACACCACGATGCGGCGCCGTGCCAGCGTCGTCCTGGTGGTCATCACCGCCGTCGGCATCGTGCTCTCGTCCCTGGCCGTCTGGACGCGCGCGACCCTCCTCAGCACGGATCACTACGTCCAGGTGATGACGGACCTGGTGCAGAACGAGCAGGTCGTCCAGGACATCAGCGACCGGATCGCGGCCCAGACCGTGGTCGCCCTGGACGTCCAGGCTCGGGTCGCCGCGGTGCTGCCGGACAAGGCCGGCTTCCTCGCGGCGCCGCTGACCGACCGGATCCAGACGTCGCTCTCCAACGGTATCGACCGCATCCTGTCGACCGACCAGTTCCAGGCCATCTGGGTCGCCGCCAACCGGGCCTTCCACACCCAGCTCCTCGCCGTCCTGCGCGGCCAGTCGAGCGTCGCCAACCTGGAGAACGGCGAGTTGAGCATCGACCTCTTCGCCGTCGTGCCCCTCGCGGTCGAGCAGCTGCGGACGGCGGGCGTCCTGCCGGCCGATTCGGTCCTGCCGGACCTCTCGAACCTGGACCTGACCGCGGCCAGGCAGAAGCTCGGCGCAGCGCTCGGCGTGACCATCCCGCCCGATCTGGGCAAGATCGTGCTTCTCGATGCCCCGGCACTCCAGCGGCTGCAGACCGCCGTCCAGGCCCTCGATACGCTGGTCCTGGTGCTGGTGCTGCTGACGGTGATCGTCGCCCTCGCGGCGCTGGCCATATCGCCGCGTCGCCTGCGGACGGCCCTCTACCTGAGCCTGACCGCCGTCATGGCCCTCGCGTTGGTGAGGATCGCGACGGCCGGCGCCAGCAACGTGCTCGCCGATGCCCTGGCGGCCGGCGGGTCGGGCGCCATCGTCGGGAACGCCATCACCGTGCTGCTCAACGACTACCGCTCCTGGCTGTTCCTGTTCCTGATCGCCGGGGCGGTGGCGGCCGTGGTCGCCGCGCTCGCAGATCGGGCGACCCGCTCGGGCCTCGTCAGGCCGTCGGACCCGCAGTTGCGCACCCTCGCGCTGGTGGCCGTCGGGATCGTCGTCGTGGGCGCCATCTTCGGGCTCGATTGGGCCATCTTCGTGAGCGCCGGCGTGGCCATGTGGGCCGTGGCTCACGTCGGATCGACTCCGGACACCGCGCCACCTGAGCCTGTTCTCGAGGACGCGGCCCAGGCGGCTTGAAACGTCCGCGGAGGCCATACCTACGTTCGCTGATCGGCTGGGGCGCTGGAGCGGCGGGAGTGAGCGCCTGCCGTCCGGCCGTTGTTGCTGATCCGCCTGGGCGCTGGTAGGCGCCCTGCCGTGCCGATGATGGCCGCCGACCGGCACAGGGGGGCGGTGGAGCGGCGGGAGTGAGCGACCGCCGTCCCGCCGTTGTTGCTGATCCGCCTGGGCGCTGGTACACGCCTCGATCACGCCGGTGGTTGTCGCTCAGCGTCGCAGGCGATCGCGTCGACCGTGGGCCGACAACGGCCCGCCCGAAGGGGCACCTCCCAGCGGCCTGGATGCTGTGCGACAACGGGGTGGAGAGCCAGGAGACGGCCCGGCCCGAAGGGCACCTCCCAGCGGCCTGGACGCTGTACGACAACGGGGTGAAGAGCCGGGAGCCGCCGCCGCCGCCCGAAGGGGCAACTCCCAGCGGCCTGGACGCTGTGCGACAACGGGGTGAAGAGCCGGGAGCCGCCGCCACGGCCGAGCCTCGTGGCGGCCGCCGGATGGCTCAGCGCCGCTGGTTGATGCGGATCAGGTTGCCCGCGGGATCGCGGATGGCGCAGTCGCGGATGCCGTACGGCTGCTCGATCGGCTCCTGGACCACCTCGGCGCCGCTTGCCTCGAGCCG
>JBIOID010000264.1:0-2203 GCA_044449585.1 Candidatus Limnocylindrales bacterium | reverse complement strand
TGCCGCCGCTGGAGATCGTCCTGCCCATCGAGGGCATGACCTGCGCCTCGTGCGTCAACCGCATCGAACGATTCCTGCAACGCACGGACGGTGTCCTGGAGGCCACCGTCAACCTGGCCACCGAACGAGCGACCGTGCGCGTCGACCCGGTCGTCGCCGGCCGACCGGAGCTCGTGGCGGCCGTCGAGGCAGCCGGTTATGACGTGCGCCCGGAACGAACGGCCGCCGCGGAGCCGCTCGACCTGGCCGTGGAACTGTCGGAGGAGGATGCGCTCCGGCGGGTCGAGCAGCATGCCCTCCTCGTCCAGGCCGCGGCCTCGCTGACCGTGGCCGGCTCGATCATGCTGGTCATGTTCTGGCCTCAGACGCTCGTTCCCGTCACGACCCTTAACTGGCTGGCGCTCGTGCCGGCGACGTTCATCCAGGTGTGGGCCGGACGGCGCTTCTACGTCGCCGCGCTGCGGGCCGCCCGCCACGGCACCACGAACATGGACAGCCTCGTCGCGATCGGCACCAGCGCCGCGTGGGCGTACAGCGTCTTCATCACGGTCGTGCCCAGCGTCGTCGAACAGGCCGGCCTCGCGCCGGCGGCCTACTTCGACAGCTCGACCATCATCATCGGGCTGATCCTGCTCGGCCGTTGGCTGGAGGCTCGGGCCAAGGGCCAGACGACCGACTCGATCCGCCACCTCATCGGCCTGCGACCGCGTACGACGCGCCGCCTGGAAGGCGGCACGGAGGTCGACGTGCCGCTGGAGATGGTGCGAGCCGGCGACCTGCTGCGCGTGCGCCCGGGCGAGAAGGTGCCCGTCGACGGTGTCGTCGTCGAGGGTCAGTCGGCCGTCGACGAATCGATGCTCACGGGCGAAGCGATACCGATCGAGAAGGCGGTCGGCGACCGGGTCATCGGCGCCACCCTCAACACCTCCGGGACCCTGGTCATGCGCGCGACGCGAGTGGGCCGCGACACGGTCCTGGCCGCGATCGTGGAGATGGTCCAGCGGGCGCAGGGCTCGAAGGCGCCCATCCAGCGCGTGGCCGATCGGGTGGCCGCCGTGTTCGTGCCGGTCGTCCTCGTGGTCGCCATCGCAGCGTTCGCGGTCTGGTTCGTGGCAGGTCCGGAACCGCACCTGACGCTGGCCCTCACCGCCTTCATCAGCGTGGTCATCATCGCCTGCCCCTGCGCCATGGGCCTGGCCACGCCCACGGCCATCATGGTCGGCACGGGCAAAGGCGCAGAGGCGGGGATCCTCTTCCGCCACGCCGAGGCACTCGAACGTGCCGGCCAGGTGCAGGTCGTGGTCTTCGACAAGACCGGCACGCTGACCATGGGCCGGCCGGTGGTGGAGGATATCGTCGTCGCGCCGGGCTGGAGCGAAGCCCGACTCCTCGACCTGGCCGCCTCCGCCGAGCGGGGCAGCGAGCATCCGCTGGCGGCCGCCATCATCGCCCGGGCTCACCTTGACGAGCTCGGCTTCCAGCCCGCCACCGAGTTCACGGCCTCAGCCGGCCACGGCATCGAGGCCCGCATCGACGGCCACCGCGTGCTGGTCGGCTCGAACCAGCTGCTGGCGGCCAGGGGCGCGACCCCCGGCCCGGATCGAGCCGCCGATGCCACCGGTCACCGGGCCGTCGGCGGCAGCCGGATCGCCGTCGAGGTGACGGTGGACGGGCGGTGGGCGGGCCGCCTGCTGCTGGCCGACCCGGTCCGGGCGGAAGCGGTGCAGGCCGTGCGCGATCTCACGGCGGCTGGCCTCCAGGTGTGGCTCGTGTCGGGCGACCAGCCGGCCACCGTCGCGGCCGTAGCGGCCGCCGTCGGCATCGCGCCTGAGCGGGCACGTGGCGGGGCACTGCCGGCCGACAAGGCCGCCCTGCTGGCCGACCTGCAGGCCCAGGGTCTTGTCGTGGCGATGGTCGGTGACGGGGTCAACGACGCCCCGGCGCTGGCCCAGGCCGACGTCGGGGTGGCCATCGGTGGCGGTGCCGACGTGGCCCTGGAGACGGCCGACGTCGCGCTCCTGAGCGGCGATCCGCGTGCGGTCATGGGCGCCATCCGCCTGTCGCACCAGACGATGCGGGTGATCCGCCAGAACCTGTTCTGGGCCTTCGCCTACAACGTGGTGCTGATCCCGGTGGCCGCCGGGGTCCTCTTCCCGTTCCTGGGCCTGCTGCTCAGTCCGGCCCTCGCGGCCGGTGCGATGGC
>JBIOID010000263.1:0-2209 GCA_044449585.1 Candidatus Limnocylindrales bacterium | reverse complement strand
GGCGGCCCGTGCGCGGGTCAGGGGCAGGGCGAGGAGCGCGCCCAGGGCCGCCGCGATGGCCAGCACGACCAGCGGCCTGGGCCGCCGCCCGGCGTTCATCAGGTGCCCCACGCCAGGCCCGCCCAGCGCAGGATGCCCAGGCTGCTCGCCGCGGCGCCGCGCAGCCCGGCCCGCACGAGCGCCCACCCCTGGCCGTAGCTGAGCGGCACGACCGGGACCTGCGCCTGCACGATGCGCTGCGCGGCGTCGAAGTGCTGGACCTGGCTGGCCACGTCCGTGCTGGCCGCGCCCGCGGTGACGGCGGCGTCGAACGACGGGTCGCTCCAGCCGCCATCGTCGTTGCTGCTGCCGGACATGAGGAGCAACCCCAGGAAGTCCTGCGGGGCCGGGTAGTCGGCTACCCAGTCAAGGGCGAAGATCTGCGGCGGGTCGGTCGCCAGCAGGTCGAAGTAGCCGTCGATGCGCTCCTCGACGTCGACCGTCACGCCCAGCACCTGGTGCCATGTCTCGGCCAGGGCCTCGTCGTACGGCAGGCCCCCGGAGTCGAGCGTGACGACCGGGAAGCCCACGCCGTTGGCGTAGCCGGCGGCCGCCAGGGCGGCCCGCGCGGCGGCCGGGTCGTACGCGGGACTGTAATCACCGGTGGGCCGCCCGGGGATGTCGGGCGGCACCAGCGACGTGGCCACCGGATCGAACTGGCTGCCGAGCTGGACCAGCCGGTGCCAGTCGACCGCCTGTGCGAACGCCTGCCGCACACGCACATCGTCGAACGGCGCACGGCGGGTGTCGAAGCCGTAGAAGAGGACCGAGGGCTCGGGCACGGCCACCAGCTGGGGTCCGTCGGTCGCGTCATAGCGGATCCAGCTGGCCGCATCGGCCGCGACGGGCGCGTAGTCGACCGTGCCGCCCTCGAAGGCATCGTAGGTCTCGTGGCCCAGGGTGTCGGTCACCAGGTCGATCGTCCCGATCGCCGGCGGACCGGCCCAGTAGCGGGGGTTGGCCGTGAAGATGATGTCGCTGGCGGTCTCCGCCGTGGGCAGGTAGGCACCCGAGGCGACGAACGAGGTCGGCGGTGTGGCCGCCGCGTAGGCCGTGTCGAGCGACGGCGGCACGACGGCCAGGGACGGCGACGCGGCCGTGGCCGGGAAGTACGCCGCGGCGGCGGTGAAGGTGACCGTGACGTCAAGCGGGCCGCTGGCGCGGATGCCCACCGCGTCGAGCGGACCATGACCGGCCAGCTCGTCGGACACGCCGACGATGGGCACCATGAGGTAGGCCAGCGGCGAGGGCTGACGTGGGTCGATCAGGCGGTCCCAGCTGCGCACCACGTCGCCCGCCTGCAAGGGCGTCCCATCGCTGAAGGTGAGCCCGGGGCGCAGCGTGAAGGTGATCGAGCGACTGTCGGCCGAGACGGTCCAGCTGGCCGCCAGGGCGGGTTGGACGGCGCCCGCGGCATCGATCGCGGTGAGGCTCTCATCGACGTTGGCGAGGACGCTGGCGGTCGATTCGTCGCCCTGCAGCGCCGGGTCCCAGGTCACCGGGGCATCGCCCAGGATGCGTACCGTGCCCCCGCTGGTGGCCGCGCGCGTGGCGCCACAGGCCGCCGCCGCGAACGTGCACACGGCGACCATCGCCACCGCCGCCAGCCGGAGATGGGCCGCGCTGCGGGGCCGGCGGGGAGCGCTCACCGCCGCAGTCTAGCCGCTGTCGGCTATACCTCCACGCTCGGCCGTGGCGGGGTCGGGGCCGCGCCGGACGTCTCGATGGTGATGCGCGGCAACCAGCCCAGGAAGCGCGGCAGGTACCAGTTCCATTCGCCCAGCAGGCGCATGGTGGCCGGCAACAGGATGGCCCGGATGACCGTGGCGTCGAGCAGGACGGCGACCGCGAGACCCAGCCCGAGCTCGCGGATGATGACCAGGCGCAGGGTCACGAAGACCGCGAACACCACGACCATGATGGCCGCCGCACTGGTCACCGTGCCGGCCGTCTCGGCGATGCCGCGGGCCACCGCCCGGTGCGTGACGAGGCCCGCATCGTGCAACTCCTTGACGCGCGTCAGGATGAAGACCTCGTAGTCCATCGACAGGCCGAAGAGGATGGTGAAGACGAAGACGGGTACCCAGTTCTGGATCACCTCGCTCGGTCGCACGCCCAGTTGGCCGCCCAGCCAGCCGTCCTGGAAGACGAGCACCAGCACGCCGTAGGC
>JBIOID010000262.1:0-2240 GCA_044449585.1 Candidatus Limnocylindrales bacterium | reverse complement strand
GGACGTCGCCGTGGGTGATCGACGCCGGGTAGGTGATCGCCGCGACCTGGTCGCCCGGCAGCAGCACTCGCTTGCAGATGTCGCAGGTGCGCCGTCTGGGCATCGATCGGACCTCATCTCGCAGCACGCAGGCCTGGGAGCCCGATGGTAGTGGCTTCAGGCGGCAGAGTGCTCGGGCGTGGGTTGCTCGGCCGCGGCGGCGAGCACGGCCTTGAGCTCGAACGGCGTTAGGCCGGGGTGCTTGGACAGGACGAGGGCCGCGAGGCCTGTAACGTGCGGCGCGGCGAAGCTGTTGCCGGTGGCCACGATGCGACTGCCCTCGCGCCACGCCACCGGCACGTCCACGCCCCATGCCCCGAACTCGACCGGGGGCGCCGGGTTGTAGTAGAGGCGGAACGGATCGGGCACGTCGTGGGCCGCCACGGAGCACACGGCCGCGAACAGCGACGGGTAGCTCGGTCCGGGCACGTTGTTGGCCGCACAGACGAGCGCCGTGTTGTGGAAGTAGGCCTCATCGGCGACCGCGTGGAAGTCGCCGAAGAGGGCCTCGCTCTTCGAGGACAGGCTCAGGTTGGCGACCGGGACGCCATGCTCGATGGCCCATTCGAGGCCGGCCAGGAAGGCCGCGCCCTTGCCGCGCAGGTCGGCGCCCAGGACCCGGATGGACACCAGCTCGACCTCCGGCGCGAGGCCCACGATGATGCCGCCACACGCGGTGCCGTGGCCGAACAGGTCGCCGGCGTCGTCGGCCACCACCCGGGGCTCGCCGTCGACCATCTCCACCGCGACCGATTCGACCAGCCGGCCCTGGACGGCCGGGTGGGCCCCCTCCACGCCCGAGTCGATGATGGCCACGGTCACGCCTCGACCCGTCGCACCGGCCCACGCCCACGCGCGATCGAGGCGCTCGATGCTCGCCGTGCGGGCCAGGCGCGCTCGAGCCTCGGCCGCGAACGGCTCCGACCACGCGGGCAGTGCCTCGTCGGTCACCTGGTCGGTCGGGACGACCTCGCGCCGGGTCGGCGGGCCGCCGCGTAGCTGCCCAGGGCAGCCACGATGTCGGCGGCCAGCGCCTGTTCCCGTTCGCCCAGCGCCTGGAGACCCGCCAACCCGTCGACGAGCCGCCAGAAGGGCACCTCGCCGGGCGCATCCAGGCCGCGCGTGACGTCGGCCACCAGTCGCTCCATCGCGGCCGGGTCGAGGGTCGCCTCGTCGTCCAGATGGCGCAGTGCCTCGCCGACCAGGCTCGCCAGGTCGCGCTGCACGCGCATGGCGGCGATGGCCGCGGCGGCCTGGCCGGCGAACACGGCCAGCAGCTCCATGTCGCGCAGCGAGAAGGTCGGGCTGCCGCGCTTGTCCAGGACCTGCAGGACGCCGACCGTGGCTTCACGATCGATGAGCGGCACGGCCGCGATCGAGCGCGGTACGTAGCCGGTGCGCTCGGCCGCCGAGCGGTCCCACCGCGGATCGTCGGACACGTCGCTCAAGGCCAGCGGCTGGCCGGTGGAAAACACGTACCCCGCCAGGCCGCGGTTCGTGGGAATGGTCAGGCCGATGGCGCCCGCGCCCTGTTCCCCGGCCGCCACGCGGAAGACGAGGCGGTCGGGGTCGGGCTCGAAGAGGGCGATCGACGCTGCCTCGGCATCGAACAGGGTGGCGGTCGCCTCGACGATGGTCTGGAGCAGACGTTGTTCCGGATCCCCGCCCAGGTGTTGCGCGATGCGCCCCCGGCGGGCGGCCGCGCGCAGCGCGGCGATGGTGGCGCGCTGATCAGGGGAATCAGCCACGCCGGCGCGCCTGGCTGGTCACGCCGGCGATGGCCTGAGATGGAGGGTCGTCGCGGCGCCCGACATGGACGCCGCTCGGACCAGGATCACTCGCCTCCGCGGCGGTGGCCCTCGACATCGTCTTCGTCGTCCACACGGCCCTTGGTGCCGCCGATGCCTTCACGGCCCTTGGTGCCGCCGAGGCTTTCACGGCCCTTGGTGGCGCCGATGTGGCCCTCGACGTCGTCGTCGTCCACACGGCCCTTGGTGCCGCCGAGGCTTTCACGGCCCTTGGTGGCGCCGATGCCCTCTGTCGGTTCTGCTTTACCCATTGTGCTGTCCCTTCCATGCTGCCTGGCCGATGCCGAGGCCTTGCGTGCATCCTAGTCGGGCCATCGACGGTGCGGAAGCGGCTCGCCGACCACCGGGCTGTCGTGTCGGCGACACTGGCCCTGTCATTCACCGCTCGGCGTG
>JBIOID010000261.1:0-2242 GCA_044449585.1 Candidatus Limnocylindrales bacterium | reverse complement strand
TGGACGCGGCGCTACGCGTCGGGTCTGATCCATGCCCGCTGGCTGGTCTCGGAAGTGGCCCTCGTCGCCATGGCTATCGCCGGGGTCATCTTCGACGGCCTGTCGCAGACAAAGCCCTGGTTCGACACGTTCGGCGGCGCCAGCGTCGCCTCCACCACCATCGAGCTGGCCATCTTCGCGGCGGCCATCGTCGGCATCGCTCTGCTGGCCAGCCGGGTCTCCGGACTGGCCGCCATCGGGGCGGGCCTGGTGCCCATCGCGGTGGGCTACATCCTGGCCCACTACCTGACCTTCCTGCTGATCGACGGTCAGCGCATCCTCCTCGTCCTGGACGATCCGCTCAGCCTCGGCGCCCATTTCCTGGGCCTGGCCGACTGGCAGCCCAGCGGGGCCTGGCTGCCGCCGCCCCTCGTGTGGGGCGCCATGCTCACCTCCGTCGTGGGCGGCCACGTCGTGGGCGCCGTGGCGGGCCATGCCGCCGCCGCCGTGGAGGTGCGGCCCGACGCGCCACCGGACTCGCCCTGGACGGACGTTGCCCTCGCCGCGCTGCGACGCCGCGAGCTGCCGCTGGCGTGCCTGATGGTGGGCCTGACCGTGCTCACCCTATGGTCCCTCGGCCAGGTCGTGCTCCTCGCGGGCTGAGGCCGATGACGAGCGCGGCGGGGGGCTTGCGCCCGTGCGCTACCATCCTCGCAACGTCCACACCGGTGGGCTTTAGGAACGCACGGCCACACGATCGCTCCCTCTCACGGTCTCCGCGAGAAATCGAATCGCGGAAGCCGGCACAGAAGGAGCGGTTTTTCGTGTTCACGGACAAGTCCCTGGTCTGCGCCGATTGCAGCCAGGAGTTCCTCTTCACGGCGAGCGAGCAGGAGTTCTACTCGGCCCGCCAGTTCAGCGAGCCGCGTCGGTGTGGCTCATGTCGCGCGGCGCGCAAGGCCGCCCGTGGCGATACCGGCGGCAGCAGCTATGGCGCCAGCAGCTACGGCAACGGCGGTGGTGGCAGCTACGGTGGTGGCAGCCGCGGTGGCTACGGCGGTGGCGGTGGCAGTGGCGGTGGGTACAGTGGTGGCAGCCGCGGTCCACGCGAGATGTTCGACGTGACCTGCTCCAGCTGCGGCCGCGAGGCCCAGGTGCCGTTCCGCCCGACCAGCGGCAAGCCCGTCTACTGCAACGACTGCTTCGCCTCTCGCCGCGCCTGAGAGCACGGCGGCGGCGCCGTCCTTCCGAGCCGCTCGAAGCCCGGCGAGCGATCGCCGGGCTTCTTCGCGCCCTCCGTTAGCATGACCCGGTGAGCCGGCCGGGTGACGTGTCGTGATCCACCCCGGGAGCGCCGACCGATCCCGCGCGTCGCTCCGTCGCTGCCTCGCCCTGGCGGCTGCCCTGATGCTCGTGGCCGGCGGCTGCATCGGCGTGGGCACGACCGCGACCCCGACCTGGACGCCTGGGGTCACGGCTGTGGTCACCGCCACGCCCCTGGCGACTCCGGCACCGTCCAGCGCGGCACCCACGACGGCGACCGCCGCGACCTCGACGGCGAGCCCCGCCCCCACCGCCGCGGCCTTCGATCCGTCCAGGGTCAACGTGGGCCTGCAGCTCGTCCTCAGCGGGCTGGACCAGCCGGTCTTCGCGACCGGCTCCGGCGATGGCAGCGGGCGGCTCTTCATCGTCGAGCAGCCCGGCCTGATCCTGATGGTCGGCCCGGACGGCAAGCTGGCCGCCAGCCCCTTCCTGGATCTGCGCTCCAAGGTCAGTTGCTGCGGCGAGCGGGGCCTCCTGGGGCTCGCGTTCTCGCCGTCGTACGCCGGGGACGGCCGGTTCTTCGTCGACTACACGGACACGGCCGGTGATACGGTCGTGGCCGGCTTCACGCGACGCGACGCCGACCACGGTGATCCCACGTCGGAGCAGGTCATCCTCCACATCGCGCAGCCGTATGCCAACCACAACGGCGGGATGGTCGCCTTCGGGCCGGACGGCGACCTCTACGTGGGGATGGGCGACGGCGGCAGCGGCGGCGATCCGCAGAACAACGGCCAGCGTCTTGACACGTTGCTGGGCAAACTGCTGCGGGTCGATGTCTCGGGTCACCCGTATGCCGTACCGGCCGGCAACCCGTTCGCGGGCCGCAGTGGCGCCCGGCCCGAGATCTTCGACTACGGCCTGCGCAATCCGTGGCGCTACAGCTTCGACCGCCAGACAGGCGACCTGTTCATCGGCGACGTGGGGCAGGACCTGTGGG
>JBIOID010000260.1:0-2268 GCA_044449585.1 Candidatus Limnocylindrales bacterium | reverse complement strand
TCGACGTCGTCGAAGACGATCATCGTGTCGATCTCGTCGTACCGGCTGGTCAGCGGGTAGTCCTCCGGGTCGCGCCGGTCGGCGAAGGCGGACCGGCAGATGTGCTTGATGCCCGGGGCGCCCATGTCGGCCAGGAAGCCGACCGCGTAGTCGGACAGGACCTCGTTGTTCCACTCGCCGATCGTCGGCTTCACGAACGCCTGGTTGGCGTAGGCCGCCGCGGTCTCGAACTTGGCGCCGCGCACCACGATGCCGTTGCTGGTCTCGCCGGCCACGTGCAGCAGCACGTCGGGGTCCTGGTCCTGCGGCCGCAGGGCCCGGTTGCCCTTCGGGTCGGTGTTGGCCGAGACGTGGAACGGGTCGAGCAGCTGGGCGCGCCGGACGTGGCGGGCGATGTTCGCGGAGAACGCCGGGTCGATCTCGTTCAGCACGTTCTGCCCGTCGAACAGCGACCACATCTCGCCGACCGTCTCGTCGCCGACCCGGGTGACCACGCCGCCGGCGTCGTCGAGGATGGCGTCGACGGTGTCCCGTTTGGCCCGCCAGTCCTCGCGGGTGCGCGGTGGGCGCGAGGTGGTGGCGCAGCGTTCCGCGGTCTCGTCGTCGGTGTAGGTCAGCAGTCCGGCGGTTCCGGCCTCGTGAGCCAGATCGTAGATCCGCGCGCGGACGCTCACTATCGGCGCGAACGCCGGGTGCGTGGCCACGTCCGTGACCTGCTCGCCGTCGATCCACACCTCCCGGCCGTCGCGGAGCGACTCGATGTAGTCCTTGCCGGTTCGCAGCACTGTTCGTTCCTCAGCTCTCGATGGGGTGGGTCGACGTGGGGTTCTGGGCCGGGATCGCTTTTGTGACGGGTACCGTCATATCGCCGAAGGGAACCGGGGCGGGCGCTTCTCGGTGAGCGCGGCCGCGCCTTCGACGACGTCGGGGCCCATAAACGTGAGCATCTCGTAGGCCGCGGACTGGTCGAAGATCGGGCCGGCCATCTTGAGCCAGTTGTTCAGCGCCCGCTTCGTCCACCGGATCGCGGGCTGCGAGCCGGTGGCCAGGCTGTCCGCGATGCGCAACGCCTCGTCGAGCACCTGGTCGCGGGGGACGGCCTTGCTGACCATGCCGAGCCGTTCGGCCTCCTCGCCGGTGATCATCTCGCCGGTCAGCAGGTAGTAGCGGGCCTTGGCCATGCCGCACAGCAGCGGCCACAAGATCGCGGCGTGGTCGCCGGCAGCCACACCGAGCCGGACGTGACCGTCGCCGAGCCTGGCGTCCAGGGCGCAGATCGAGATGTCGGCCAGCAGCGCCACCACCGTGCCCGCGCCCACGGCGACGCCGTTGATCGCGGAAACCACCGGCTTCTCGCAGTTGATTATGTTGTAGACCAGATCGCTCATCTCGCGGAGCATGTGCGCCACGCGGTCGTGATCGCCAGCCATCCGCCGGACCATGTCCAGGTCGCCGCCGGCCGAGAACGCCCGGCCGGCGCCGGTGATCACGGCGACCCGCGTCTCAGGGTCGGCCGATACCTCGGCCCAGACCCGGGCGAGCTCGCCGTGCATTTGCTCGTCGGCGGCGTTGTACTTATCCGGCCGGTCCATGGTGATGAGCAGCACGCCGTGGTCCCGGCGTTCGAATCGGAGCTGCTCGTACTCGGAGACCTTCACGGACTGCTCCTTCGCTAGCCGTCGGCGGTGTGCTCAGGTCTGAGGATCGTATCGAAGGCCGCGGCCGGCTCAGCTCATCGTGAGACCGCCGCTGACGCTGACGGTCTGGCCGGTGACGAAGGATGCCTCGTCCGAGGCGAGGAACGCCACGACGTTGGCGACGTCGTCCGGCTGGCCTAGGCGCCGGAACGGGATCGCCCTGGTGAGGGCCTCGCGTAGCTTGGGCCCCGCGAACGACGCGAACAGCGCGGTGTCGGTGGGACCGGGGCAGACGCAGTTGACCCTGACCTGGTGCCGCGCCATCTCCCTGGCGAGCGACTTGGTGAAGGCGATGACCCCGCCCTTGGCCGCGGAGTAGACCGCCTCGCCGGACGAGCCGACCCGGCCGGCGTCCGAGCCCAGGTTCACCACCGCTCCGCTGCCCTGCCCGGCCATGACCGGCAGTACCGCCTTACAGGTGTGCAGTACGCCGTACAGGTTGACGGCGATCGCACGGTCCCAGTCGGCCGGCTCGGAATCGGCGAACGGGCTGGCCTTGTCCCAGCCCGCGTTGTTGACCAGGACGTCGATGCGGCCGAACTGCTGCACGACCCGGTCGACCATCGCCTGC
>JBIOID010000259.1:0-2269 GCA_044449585.1 Candidatus Limnocylindrales bacterium | reverse complement strand
GAGCACACCGTTCTCGTCCCGCACGATGGCGTAGCCACGCTCGAGCGTGGCGTACGGACCGAGTGCCAACAAGCTGGCACGGGCCGCGTGCAGACTCGTGGAGGCCCGGCCGACACGACCCCGGGCCGCCACGGGGAGGCGCTCCCCCGCCCTCCCGAGCACGGTGCGGGCCGTGCCCAGCCGCGCATCGACCGCGACGCGGGCACGATCGAGCAGCAGCCCGACCCGCTCGCGCTCGCCCGCCAGCACCGCCGCCGGATGGAGGTGGTCCAACGCTCGACCCTCGGCGACCACGGCGTCATGGGCGCCACGCAGCGACCGCTGTGTGCCCGCATCAAGCCGCGCGCGCAGCGCCCGGAGCGCCACCGCCTGATCACCGCGCGCGGGCACCGCCAGCTCGGCCGCCACCGAGGGGGTCGCGGCGCGGAGGTCGGCCGCGAAATCGGTCAGCGTCACGTCGGTCTCGTGGCCGACGCCCGAGATGACCGGCACAGGGTGCCGGCGACCGCGCGCACGACCCGCTCGTCGTTAAACGGCCACAGGTCCTCCAGCGACCCGCCGCCGCGAGCCAGGATGACGACCTCGGGGCGCAGGCCGGTCGACGGGTCGCGCCAGGCGGCCAGGCGGCGCAGCGCCGCCACGATGCTGATCGGCGCGGCGTCACCCTGCACGAGGCAGGGCGAGAGGACGACGCGGGCCAGCGGCCAGCGGCGCTCCAGGACGCGGCTGATGTCGTGCAGCACGGCACCCTGGGCGCTCGTGGCCACGCCGATCAGCCGCGGCCAGGCCGGCAGCGGCCGCTTGCGGCTCGCCTCGAACAGGCCTTCGGCGGCCAGCCGGGCCTTGATGGCCTCCAGGCGCAGGGCGAGGTCGCCCAGGCCGGCCGGCTGGAGCATGTCCACGTAGAGCTGGTAGTGGCCCTGCTGCTCGAACACGTCCACCCGCCCGTGCGCCACGATGCGGAGGCCGGTGCGCGGCTCGAACGGGATGGCGCGGCGCTCGTCGCGGAAGATCACGGCGCGCAGCTGGGCACGGTCGTCCTTCAGGGTGAAGTAGCAGTGGCCGGCGGCGCTCATGGAGACCTGGCCGACCTCCCCCTCCACCCACAGGTCACGGAGGATGGGCACCGCCCGCAGGCGATCCCTGATCTCGCGCGTGACCTCGCCGACGGTGCGGATGCGCGGCCCAGACAGCGCCGGCCCGGCCGCGGGCCCCGGGCCAGCGACCGGTCCGGGAGCAGTCGCGGGACTCGCCGGCACGGGCGTCGCGGAGGCCTCGTCCCAGGCGGGCAGCAGCCAGTCGTTCCACGGTCGCTCGGGGTCGCGCGGCGCGCGTGCGTCGTCGCTCATCCGAACCGCCAGCGCGTCGCATCGCGCGGATACCCGTGGGCCGTCCAGCCGAAGGCGAGCGTGGGATGCACGCGCCACAGGCCGCCGGTGCGCCAGTTGGCCGGATCCACGCGGTAGTCGAACGGTTGGACGTACTTCGCGAACGCGGCCACCAGGAGCCCCTCGAGCGCGGCGTCGACGTCAGGGACGCGTTCGGCATGCCCTTCCACGATCACCACCGCCTCATCACCACCGACGCTCACCACGACGTCGTCCCGATGGTCCAGGTTCCGGGCCCGCCGGGTCTGGAGGCCGCCATCCCACCAGAACGAACCGTCCACCCAGACACCCCAGGTCGGCATGAGGTGCGGTCGGCCGTCCGGTCGGACGGTGGTCACCCAATAGGTCAGCGCCTGCTGGAGCCGCTCGCGAGCCCAGGCCCACGGCAGCGTGCCCTCGTCGGAGGTCGGGATGCCGTACTCGGGGACGTACGGCCGCTCGGGACGAACGAGCGGGTCCGCGTCGCGCGGCGCGCGTGCGTCGTCGCTCATCGGATGCGCTCGCGCCGCCGATCAGAGACGCGTCAGGTAGTCGCCCGTCCGCGTGTCGATGCGCAGCGTGTCGCCCTCGTTGACGAACAGCGGCACCTGGATCACGAGACCGGTCGTCAGCGTCGCGGCCTTGCGTGCGCCGGCGGCCGTGTCACCGGCGTAGCCGGGCTCCGTCTCGCGCACTTGCAGGTCCACCGTGATGGGCAACTCGACGCCGATGGTCTCGCCCTCGTAGGTGGTCCGGTCGACCATCATGCCGTCCTGGAGGTACAGCACGCCATCGCCGAGCTGCTCGGCGGTCATCGCGAACTGGTCGTACGACTCGGTATCCATGAAGTGGAAGTCGTCGCCGTCGCGATACAGGAACTGCACCTGGCGCCGGTCGAGGCG
>JBIOID010000258.1:0-2301 GCA_044449585.1 Candidatus Limnocylindrales bacterium | reverse complement strand
GCTGCGCCGGGTCACGGCTCGCGGCCTGCACGCCGAGATCTCGGTCAAGCCGACCCAGCTGGGCCTGGACCTCGACGAGACGGCCATGCTCGACCTGCTGCGCCGCCTGGCAGCCGCGCAGCACGTCGCGGGCGGGATGCTCTGGCTGGACATGGAGGACCACACCTACGTCGAGCGCACGCTGGCGGCCGTGCGGACCCTGGCCGCCGAGGGCGCGCCCGTCGGCGTGTGCCTCCAGGCCTACTTGCGCCGGACCGCGACCGACCTGGAGAGCCTGGCCGGCGCGGGCGTCGGCGTCCGCCTGGTCAAGGGCGCCTATGCCGAGCCGGCCTCGGTGGCCTTCCCGGCCAGGCGCGACGTCGATCTCAACTTCCTGGCCGTGGCCGCACGCATGCTCGAGCTGGGCCGCGGGCCCGGCGGCCTGCGGCCGGCATTCGCCACGCACGACATCGCCCTGCTCGAGCGCATCGCCGCCCTGGCCGAGGCTGCCGGTGTCGGCAGGACCGACTATGAGTTCGGCATGCTCTACGGCATCCGCGTGGCCGACCAGCGTCGCCTGGCCAGGGACGGCCATCGGGTGCGCGACCTGATCGCCTACGGGACAGCCTGGTATCCCTGGTACATGCGCCGCCTGGCGGAGCGCCCGGCGAACGTCATCTTCGTGCTGCGTCAGCTCCTGCCCGTTCGCTGAACGCGACCGCGACGGGCCGCCTCATGGCCCGGACGGGAACGTCACGCTGGTGAGGAGTGGCTGGACCTCCGTCTGCACGAAGTCGGCCAGCTTGGCCGAACCGAAGACCTCGATCACGAAGACCACCCGGGCCGTGCCCACGTCGACCACGACGAGGCGGGCCGTCTCGCCCGCGCGCAGGGCGAAGGGATCCTCGGCATCGGCCGCCAGGGGCTGGTCGAAGAGGGTGACGTTGGCCTTGCCCACGTGCACGTCGACCTGGGCCGCCGGCAACCCGCCCAGCAGCAGCGCGCTCCTGCCGTCGACGGTGAGACCGGGCAGCGTGCCCAGGTACGTCAGGAACTGGGCTGCCGTCGTGCCCGCCGCGGCCGACACGGGGCTGGGACTGGCGCCGCTGCTGCTCGCCGCGCCCGGCCCGTCGAGCTGGCCGCTGACGATCGACACGCTCTCGGTCGGATCATCGATGCTGCCGCGCACCATCTGGATGGCCCGCTCGACGTAGGCGGCGTTGGTCCAGCCATCGTCGAGGGCGAAGCCGATCGGCGGCTGGAACTGCTGCGCCAGGTACTGGCCGGCCGCGAGCGGGCAGTCCACGCCCGTGTTGGCGCACAGGTCGGCCGGCAGGTCGGCGGGCAGCGTGTCGGTCGGCGTGGCCAGGGACGCCGATGAAGTCACGGGCGCCGTCACGGGCGCCGCGCAGCCACCCACGCTCATGGCCCCGATGAGGACCAGCGCCAGGGTGCAGGTCAGCCGCGTGGTACGGCCGATCGGCCGGAGGCGGGGTCGCACGGCCCCATCGTAGCGGGCAACGGCGAGACGGTCAGGAGGAGGCGATCGCCCTGCTGGCGCCCTCGGCGCCGGGGAAGAAGAAACCCAGGTCGATGTCCGCCTCGACGCGGTCGACCACGTACCGGTTGACCCACGCGTACGGCAGGGCGTCCTCCGCGTCGGGGTTCGCGGCCAGGCCGACCGACACGTCCCGCAGCAGCACGAACGCGCCCTGGGGTCGGGCCAGCGCCCGGCCCGGATCGAAGCCGAACATGGTCGGCATCGCGCCGGTCACCCGCCACGGTCCGGCGATGAGGCGCAGCTCGTGCCACTGGAGGTGGCCGGGGATGACCGTGTCGGCGGCGGCCGCGGCCAGGCACAGGTCGTCCAGCATGAGACGCACCCCGCGCACGTCCTGGACAGCCCCGCTGTCCAGCCGCACCAGCCGACCATCGGTGAGCTGCAGCGGTTCGTCCCCCTCGAGGGCGTCCACCAGCCGCCCCGGGGCGTCGAACGCCGCGTGGAGCACCCCCGCCATCGTATAACCGTCCAGGCCGATGCCCATGTTCCGTCCACCCCGCCCTACGGTGGCAGGAGCATGCCACGGTCGGGCGCCCTGCCGAGCCGCCCTTGGGTACCGGGTGGGGCCAGCGCTTCGTACGGGCCCCTTCAGGCGGCCGACACCCGCCAGCCGCCTGCGCCGCGCCGCACGCGCAGCGCCAGGCCGTACGCGCGGCTCAGGATGGCATCGGTCAGGACATCGCCCGTCGCGCCGACGGCGACGATGCGCCCGCCGGCCAGGATCATGGCCCGGTCGAAACCGGCCGGGATCTCCTCGAGGT
>JBIOID010000257.1:0-2352 GCA_044449585.1 Candidatus Limnocylindrales bacterium | reverse complement strand
TGGCAAGTCCTCGGGCGGGCCATCGGCACCTTGAGCATCCCGACAGTGCTCACAGCGCCCATGCAGCGAGCGCGAGCCGACTCAAGGGCTCGGACCTGCCCTCGAGGGACTTCGTGACCCTGGAGGGCGGGTACATCCCATCGGGGCCCGGCGCACCCGGTCCTTGGGCCCTGGCGCACCCGGCCCCGGGGCCCTGGGCCACCCTCGGGCGCGGCGCGGCATCGGGGCGCGGCCCCATCGGGCCGCGGCCGCCGCGAGCTCAGCGGGTGCGGGGGAAGCCCAGGTCGACCGAGGAGGTGCCCGGGTCGGGCCAGCGGGCCGTGACGACCTTGCCGCGGGTGTAGAACTGGATGCCCTCGGGGCCGTACATATGCAGGTCGCCGAAGAGCGAGGCCTTCCAGCCGCCGAACGAGTAGTACGCGACGGGCACCGGGATGGGCACGTTGATGCCGACCATGCCGGCGTGTACGTCGAACTGGAACTGCCGCGCGGCGCCACCGTCCCGGGTGAAGATGGCCGTGCCGTTGCCGTAGGGGTTGTCGTTGATGAGCGCCACCGCCTCCGCGTACGTGGCGACCCGCACGACGGTCAGCAACGGGCCGAAGATCTCATCGCGGTACGCGTCCATGTCGGGCGTCACGTGATCGATCAGCGAGGCGCCCAGGAAGAACCCCTCGGAGCCGCCGTAGAGCGGGTGCGCGCGGCCGTCGGCCACCACGGTCGCGCCCTGCGCCGGTGCGCTGTCGAGGTAGCTCGCGACCTTGTCGCGGTGCTGCTTCGTGACCAGCGGCCCCATCTCGGAGGCCGGGTCGCTGCCCGGCCCCACCCGCACCTTCGGCAGTCGGGCGTCGATGGCTGCCACCAGCGGATCGGCCACGTCGCCGACCGCGACGATCGTGGCCACGGCCATGCAGCGCTCACCGGATGAGCCGTAGCCGGCCGAGACGGCGGCATCGGCAGCCATGTCGATATCGGCGTCGGGCAGCACGATCATGTGGTTCTTGGCCCCGCCGAGCGCCTGCACGCGCTTGCCCGCCCGGGTACCGGCCTGGTAGATGTGACGCGCCACGGGCGTGGAACCGACGAAGCTCACGGCCACGATGTCGGGATGCTCGAGGATCCGATCGACGGCCACCTTGTCGCCCTGGACCACGTTGAAGACGCCCGCCGGCACGCCCGCCTCGGCCAGCAGCTCGGCCAGGTAGATCGAGGCCGACGGGTCCTTCTCCGACGGCTTGAGGACGAACGTGTTGCCGCAGGCGATGGCGTTGCCGAACATCCACATCGGCACCATGGCCGGGAAGTTGAAGGGCGTGATGCCGGCCACGACCCCCAGCGGCTGGCGGATCTGGTAGACGTCGACCCCGGTCGACACCTGCTCGCTGAAGCCGCCCTTGAGCAGGTTGGGCACGCCGCAGGCGAACTCCAGGTTCTCCAGGCCGCGAGCCACCTCGCCGAGCGCGTCGGACGGGACCTTGCCGTGCTCCGCGGTCAGGTGCGCCGCGATCTCCGTGCGGTGCGTGTCGACCAGGTTGCGCACCCGGAACAGGATCTCCGTGCGGCGTGACAGCGAGGTGGTCCGCCAGGCCGGGAACGCCTCGTGCGCAGCCCGCACCGCGGCATCGACCTCCTCAGCAGACGCGAAGTCGACCGTACGCGCGACGCGGCCCGTGGCCGGGTCGTAGACCGGGCCGGACCGCCCGGATGTGCTCGCCACGTGACGGCCACCGATCCAGTGGCTGACGCGATCGCCGCCGGGCCCCGTCGCGTCGCCCGACGCTCGCTCGATGACCTGTGTCATGCCTCTGCTCTCCCAGCTGCGGTCGCGCCACGATAACGCGTCGTGGGCCGCGCTGGCGAGGAGGCGGGATCGCCTCAGCAGTCACTCGTGGGCCGAGGTCCGCGGTCGTACGCTACTTGCGTGACCCAGACCAGCTGGCTCTTCCTGATCCTTGCGGGCGTGACCGCGGCCATCGACTGGTGGGCGGCCGAGACGGGCCAGGTGCGCGTCGAGGCCATCGCGAAGCCGGCCGTGATCATCGCCCTGGCGGGTGTCGCGGTCACGCTGGATACCTCGAGCGAGCTGGCCCGCTGGTTGGTCCTGTTCGCGCTGGCCTGCTCGTTGGTCGGCGATGTCGCGCTCCTGCGACCGAACCGGGCGGCCTGGTTCGCCACCGGCCTGGCCGCCTTCCTGGTGGCCCACGTCGGGTACATCGCGGCCATGGTGTTGGGCCTCGGGGTGGCCGGACTCGGCCCGGCCCTGGCGGTGGCTGCCGCGGTCATCGTGGCGGCCGGCTTCGGCGTCGTGGGCCGCCGGATCCTGGCGGCGGTTCGAGCCTCTGGGCACCGCGA
>JBIOID010000256.1:0-2359 GCA_044449585.1 Candidatus Limnocylindrales bacterium | reverse complement strand
TCAACGACCACGACGGCAAGACGGCGCGCGGGGTGATCCGCTACGGCCGCGACGTGATCGTGGCCCTCATCGACTCGACGCGGGCCGGCGGCAACGTGCGTGACGTGATGGGTCCGGGCTACGACATCCCGATCGTGGCCAGCCTGGATGAAGCGTTGCCCCGTCGGCCCGACGCCCTCCTCATCGGCATCGCCCCGACCGGCGGGCGCCTCCCCGACACCTGGCGGGCGGCCATCCTGGCGGCCGTCGGGCACGGCCTGGAGATCCGCTCGGGGCTGCACACGATGCTCGCCGACGACCCCGAGTTCGCGGCTGCGGCGTCGCGGGCCGGCGTCAGCATCATCGACTACCGCCGCCCGCCGGACCGCCTGACGACGGCCATGGGGCGCCGCCACCTGCCGGGCAAGAAGGTCATCCTGACCGTCGCCACCGACTGCGCCATCGGCAAGATGAGCGTGGCCCTCGAGCTGACCCGTACCGCCCGCGAGGCCGGCCTGGCCAGCGTGTTCGTGCCCACCGGGCAGACCGGCATGATGATCGCCGGCTGGGGCGTGGCCGTCGATCGCATCATCAGCGACTTCCTCAACGGCGCCTGCGAGGCGTTGGTGGAGGAAGGCGAGGCGATGGGCGACTGGCTGTTCGTGGAGGGCCAGGGCTCTCTGGATCACCCGGCCTACAGCGCGGTCACCCTGGGGCTCATCCACGGCTGCACGCCGCACGCGATGGTCATGGTCCACAAGCCCGGCCTGCCGCGCCACGATTTCGACCACCTGCCGGAGGCGTCCTTCCCGCTCCAGCCGCTGCCCGAGTTCATCCGCCTGCACGAACAGGTGGCCAGCCTGGTGGCCCCCTCGATCGTCGCCGCGGTCGCGCTCAATACCTCGCTCCTGCCCAACGAGGCGGCCGCCCGCCGCACCATCGCCGAGACGGCCGAGGCGACCGGTCTGCCGACCGACGATCCCTACCGCTTCGGTGCCGAGCGCCTGCTCGACGGTCTCCGCGAGCGGCTCGCCTGAGCGGCCGCGCACGACGCCCTCGGATCGGACCATGACGCCCCAGACCTTCGTCCAGGCCGGCTCGTGGTTCCTGCGCTGCCGGGTGCTCGAGATCCCGTTCAAGGACCCCTTCCGCATCGCGCGCGGACTGGAGGATGGCCACGCCACGACGATGATCGTCGAGCTAGAGGATGGCACCGACGTGATCGGCCTGGGCGAGGGCTTCCCCGATCCGTTCTACGGTGAGACGACGGCCACCATGGAGGCGGTGCTGCCCCTGCTGCTGGAGGCGCTGGAGCCGCTGGGCGCCCTGCCCGCCGAACGCGACGCGACGCGGGCCTGGCTCGCCAGCGCCGATGAGGCCATGGACGCCGCGATCCGGCACCACGGGGCGGCCAAGTGCGCGCTCGATATCGCCCTCCACGATCTGGCGGGCAAGCGCCTCGGCCTGGACCTGTTCGACCTCCTGGGCACGCCCCGCGAGGTGCCGCCGACCGACTTCACGATCGGCCTCGATGAGCCCGCCATCGTCGCCCAGCGGGCCGCGCGGGCGGCCCGATTCCCGGCCCTCAAGATCAAGCTCGGCGGGCCCAGGGACCTGGCCACCCTGGAGGCGGTGCGCGGCGTCTACCAGGGGCCTATCAGGGTCGATGCCAACACGGGGTGGAGCCTGGCCGACGGAGAGCGCCTCGTGCCCGAGATGGTGCGGCTCGGCGTGGAGCTGATCGAACAGCCGTTCCCGGCGCATCGGCTGGCCGACCTCGCAGCGCTCCAGCGCATCAGCCCGCTGCCTATCGTGGCCGACGAGAGCGCCGTGGTGGCCACCGACCTCGACGCCCTGGCCGGGGTCGTGGCGGGGGTCAACGTCAAGCTGGCCAAGGTCGGTGGCGTGGGCCCGGCGAAACGCATGATCGAGCAGGCGCGCGGGCTCGGTTTCCGGGTCTTCCTGGGGTGCATGGAGGAGACGACGGTCGGCATCGCGGCGTCGGTCGCGGTCGCCGGGCTGGTCGAGTGGGTCGACCTTGATGGCAGCCTGTTGCTGGCCAGCGACCCGTATGAGGGGCTGGAACTGGATGCCGGGTGTCGCTGGCACCTGTCCGGTGAGCCCGGCCTGGGGGTCCATCCGCGGGCCTCCTGAGCACGGGCGAGGACGGTCCGGCGGACCCCCGGCGCGGCTGTGGACAACTTGGTGGACAAGATGGTGGACAGACCCCCTACCACTTGGCCCGACCCAACGCGTACCATACGGAGGCACTCATCACGGGTCGGTTCCCCGGGTCGCCCCCAGCGACCGCCGTGCGGTGATCGGTCCGATTCGGCTTCGGGTCGCAGGGCCTGCTTCGCCTGCGCGTGCCCGCAGCCAG
>JBIOID010000255.1:0-2400 GCA_044449585.1 Candidatus Limnocylindrales bacterium | reverse complement strand
CGGCCGTGCCCGCCCCGCGCGGGCCGGCGCGGCCCAGCCGCGCGCCGCCGCCCGGGGCGGCCCCCCCCCCGCCGAGCCCGACACCGCGCCCGGGCCCGCGCGCGAGCGCGCGCGCGCGCGCGTCGGCGACGGCGGGCGCCTCATCATCCGGCTCGCCGCGGGCCTCGAGCCTCACCTACGTCGTCCAGCGGGGCGACATCCTGTCGGCCATCGCGGCGCGCTACGGCGTCACGGTGCAGGCCATCGTGGCCGCCAACGGCCTGGCCGACCCCAACCACATCGAGCCGGGCCAGCGTCTCATCATCCCCCTGCCGTAGGGGCGGCGCGGCGGGGCCGAGGTCCGGCCGCTACGGCCCGAGGCTGGGACCGGGCAGGTCGATGGGCGGGTTGCCGCCGACGGCAGAGGGGGACGGAACGGCCCCCGACCCAGGGGCGGTCGGGGATGCGCCCGGGCTGGCACCTGGAGCCGGTCCGCCCGGGAGCGAGCTGTCGTAGTCGGTGATGACCAGGACGAACTCGAGGTTGTCCAGGTCCACGCTCGGCTGCAGGATGGCCGTCTGGACCACCGCGTTGGGATCGGTGTGCAGGTCGATGATGCGGCCGATCAGGAGGCCCTTGGGGAAGGGCGAGTGGAAACCGTTGCCGAGGTCGATGCCGGCCGTCACGACCAGGTCGTCGGGCACCACCGTGGCGGTCGCCGAGATGTTAGCCATGACCAGGGTCGTCCCCAGCTGACCCGCCACCTCGCCCGTGGCACGCGTCGACTGGGTCATGCCCGTCACCGTCAGGCGGCTGTCGGTCAGGAGCAGCACGCGACTGTAATCCGGCCCGATGTCGTAGATCTGGCCGGCCATCGCGCCGCCCTGACCGAGGACCGTGTCGCCGATCGCGAGGCCGTCGGCCGTACCGCGATCGATGGTCACCACTCGTTCCGTGGGCGTGATGCCGCGGCCGACGACGGTGGCCGCGACGGTCTGGTGCTGGAGGGTCGAGCGGACCCTCAGCAGGGCGGCCAGCTGATCGTCCTGTGTCTTGACCGCCTGGAGCTGGGCGTTCTGTTCTGCGAGGGCCTGGTTGGCGGCCCGGAGAGCGTCGTTCTCCTGACGCAGGCGGTCCACGTCCGCGACCGCTCCGACCACGGAGGTGAGGCCGCGCGTCACCCCGGTCAGCGCCGCCTGCACCGGTGTCACGGCGGTGCCGAGGTCCTGCCGCAGGGCGAGCATCGGTGCGGTGTCGCTGACCAGCAGCAGGACGAGGGAGACGCCCACCAGGGCCGCGAAGGCGCCGGTGCGGCGGCGGGCGGTACGGGTCGCGAACACAGGCCGAGCCGCCCGCCTCAGCGCGGCGGGCGGGAATAGGTCTCGGCGACGAGGGTCCGGGACATCGAGTCCAGCTCCTCCAGCACCTTGCCCGTGCCGCGCGCCACGCAGGTCAGCGGGTCGTCGGCGACGTGGACGGGCATCTGCGTCGCCTCGGCCACGCGTCGATCGAGGCCCTGGAGGAGGGCGCCCCCGCCGGCCAACACGACGCCCTGGTCCATGATGTCGGCGACCAGCTCGGGCGGCGTCTCCTCGATGGTGTCCTTGATCGTGTCGACGATCTGCTGCACCGAGCCTTCGATGGCATCGCGCACCTGGTCGGCCCCGATGTCCACGGCACGGGGCAGGCCGGTCAGCAGGTCGCGCCCGCGCAGCGTCACGTGCTGCTCGTCATGGTCGCCCGGGTAGGCCGAGCCGACCGCGATCTTGATGTCCTCCGCGGTCCGCTCGCCGAGCAGCAGGTTGTACTCGCGCCGGGCGTAGGCCACGATGTCCTGGTCCATCTCGTCGCCGCCGATCCGGATGCTGCGACTGACGACGATGCCGCCGAGCGAGATGACGGCGACCTCCGTCGTGCCACCGCCGATGTCGACGATCAGCGAGCCGGAGGCCTCGCCCACCGGCAGGCCCGCTCCGATGGCGGCCGCCATCGGCTCCTCGATCAGGCGCGCCCAGCGGGCGCCGGCGTTGAGGGCGGCATCGCGCACGGCCCGCTTCTCGACCTCGGTCACGCCGGAGGGGATGCCCAGCAGCATGCGCGGGCGCGGGATCAGCCCCACGCGGTCGTGCACGCGATGCACGAAGTACTTGATCATCTGCTCGGTCACGTCGAAGTCGCTGATGACCCCGTCGCGCAGCGGGCGGATGGCGATGATGTCGGCCGGCGTCCGTCCGACCATGCGCTTGGCCTCCGCTCCGATGGCCAGCACCCGTTTGGTCTTGGCATCGATGGCCACGACGCTGGGCTCGCTGATGACGATGCCTCGGTCGCGCACGTGGACGAGCGTGTTGGCCGTGCCCAGATCGATCCCGATGTCGCGGGAGAAGAGGCCGAAGAAGGCGTCGAGCATCTGTGGCGGCG
>JBIOID010000254.1:0-2412 GCA_044449585.1 Candidatus Limnocylindrales bacterium | reverse complement strand
GGCGCTCCACCCGGAAGCCCGCTCGGCGCGTGACTTCGTGACCCTCGTCGCCACCATGGAGACGCGCCAGCTCGCGCGCGAGATGGCCAACGATGGCCTGGGCGGAGCGGTGCTCGGCTTGATCGACCGGGCCCTCGACGGTGACGAGGCCGCCTTCGCCGCCTTGCCGGCGCACCTCTCGGAGCAGGAATGCGCGCCCGTGGCCGAGTTCCTCCGTGCGCCGGCCGTCTGGATCGACAAGCTGCGCGGCTTGCTGGCCGACTGGCTGGTGGCTTTCGAGCCGATCGAGCCGCGCATCGCGGAGATCGAGGCGCGCGATGTCGCGCTGCGCCGCGACGACCAGGCGACGCTGGCGCCGGCCGACCTGATCGAGCGCACCACCGGCGGCCTGCGCTGGCTGCCGGAGCCGGGCATCCAGCGGGTCATCCTGGCCCCCAGCTACTTCGGCCGGCCCTACAACAACATCACCTCGGGATCCGATTTCCGCCTGTTCGCGTATCCAGTCCATGAGGACGCCCTCGACCGGTCAGACGAGCTGGCCCCGCCGGAGAGCGTGCTTCGTCTGTATCGGGCCCTGGGCGACCCGTCGCGGCTGCGCATCCTTCGGCTCCTCACGAACCGCGACCTGTACCTGACGGAGATCGCCCAGCAGATGGAACTCTCGAAGCCGACCGTCAAGCATCACCTCGCCGCCCTCCGGGCCGCAGGCCTGGTGACGGTCACCGATGAAGGCAACCTGACCTACTACAGCCTGCGCCGCTCTCGCCTCGACGAAGCCGGGCCAGAGCTTCTCCGCTTCCTCCACTGAGCCCCGCCGGTCGCCGCGCCGATGTGCCTCGACCCACGAGTTAGATAGAGACCTAACACGAGGTCCATCCAGATGATCGCAGCGAACCGCCACCAGCCCACGCAGTCCGCGCCGCCCGCAGCCCACGAGGACCTGAACTTGTACCGCCATCCGATCGTCGACGACGTCAGCTCCATCACCCACGCCCGCTGGCGGGAGGCCAGCCAGCAGCGTCTCGCCGCCAGCGCCCAGCGTGCTGCCGTGCGCCACGGGTCGACCCGTCCGTCCGGCCTGCGCCCGCGCCTCGGCGCGTGGCTCGTGCAGGCGGGCTACTCGCTGGGCGCCCCCCGGCCCGAGATCAAGCGCTCGCGCGCCATCGTCGCCTCGAGCCCCGACGGCCGGCGCTGATCCACCTGCGCGACCCACTCGTGCAGCGGGCGCACCTCGACCAGCGCATCGCGCAGGGCGGGATCGAGCGACCGGGCCGCGGCCACGGCGGTCTCCATCGCGGTCAGGCAGAGCACGCCCGCGGCCACGGCGGCGTGACGGATGGCCGCCGCATCACGCACCGGGCCGGGTTGCGGTGAGGGCGTGTTGACCACCAGGTCGACGCCGCCGTCGCTGATCAGGTCCTCGATGGGCGGCCGCTCGACCGTCCCGACCTCGCCCAGGCGAGCGACCTCGCGCACCTCGTAGCCCAGGGCGCGCAGCGCCGCGGCGGTGCCGCTCGTCGCCGCGAACCGGTAGCCGCCCAGGGTCAGCGCGGCCGCCAGCTCGCCCAGCGCGGCCTTGTCACGATCGGCCACCGTGAGCAGCGCCAGGCCGCCCTCCGGGCCCGGCACCGGCGGCCGCAGCGAGGCCGCCAGCAGCGCCTTGGCGAGGGCCACCCGTGGGTCGCGATGGAGGCCGATCACCTCGCCCGTCGACTGCATCCCCGGCCCGAGCGAGGGATCGACGCCGCGCAGCTTCGCGGTCGAGAAGACCGGCGCCTTGACGGCCACGTAGGGCGGAGCGGGCAGCAGGCCATCGGGCCAGCCCAGGTCGGCCAGCCGCGCCCCCAGCGCCACGCGCGTGGCCAGCTCGACCATCGGCACGCCGGTGATCTTGGACAGGAACGGGACGGTGCGCGAGGCGCGCGGGTTGACCTCCAGGAGATACACGCCGTCCTCACGGACGATGAACTGGGCGTTGATCAGGCCGTGCACGCCCAGCTCGAGCGCGACCCGCCGCATGGCCGCCACGAGCAGGTCCTGGTCGCCCTCGCTGATGTGCTGGGGCGGGCAGATGCCGACCGAATCACCCGAATGCACGCCGGCGCGCTCGACGTGCTCGATGAGGCCTGGGATACACACCCGCTCGCCGTCGCAGACCGCATCGACGTCCACCTCCAGGCCCTCCAGGTAGGCGTCCAGGCGGACCGGGCGGTCGGGCGTCACGACGGTCGCGGCGGCCAGTTGCGCGGCCAGGTCGCCGGGCCCGTAGGCGAAGTCGATGGCCAGGCCCCCGATGACGAAGCTTGGCCGCACGATGACCGGGTAGCCGATCCGCCCTGCCACCTCGAGCGCTTCCTCGATGGACGTCGCCATGCCTCCCGGCGGCTGCGGAATGCCGAGGCGATCCACGAG
>JBIOID010000253.1:0-2424 GCA_044449585.1 Candidatus Limnocylindrales bacterium | reverse complement strand
CGCGATCGTAGGGGTGGAACCCATGGCCGTCCGTGGCGTTGCCGACGCTGATGTCGGGCAGCCCGGCGAGGTCAGGGATGCGCCACGGCTCGGCGCCCGTGGCCAGGAACGCGTCGGAAAGATAGATGACCGGGGTCATGAAGCGCAACGCGAGGCGCCAGGCCTCGATGGCCATGTCGAAGCACTCGGCGGGTGTGGCCGGGGCGACGACCGGGATGGGCGAGTCGCTGTTGCGCCCGAACATGACCTGCAGCAAGTCGCCCTGCTCCGTCTTGGTGGGCATGCCCGTCGATGGTCCGGCCCGCTGGACATCCACGATGACAAGCGGCAGCTCGACCATCACGGCCAGGTTGATGGCCTCGCTCTTGAGGGCGATGCCGGGACCGGAGGTGCCGGTCAGGCCCAGGGCACCGCCATAGCTGGCGCCGATGGCCGCGCCGATGGCCGCGATCTCGTCCTCCGCCTGGAACGTCTTGACGCCGAAGTTCTTGTAGGTCGACAGGGCATGCAGGATGTCGCTGGCCGGCGTGATGGGGTAGCTGCCGTAGACCAGGGGCCGCCGGGCGAGGCGGGCCGCGGCGACGAACCCCAGCGCCGTGGCCTCGTTGCCGGTCACGTTGCGGTACGTGCCGCGCGCGAGCTTGGCCGGCGCCACGCGGTAGTGGGTGTGGAACATCTCGGTCGTCTCGCCGAAGGCGTAGCCGGCCTTGAGCGCCCGCTTGTTGGCCTCCGCGAAGATGGCCCGCTTGGCGAACTTCTCGTCGATCCACTCGAGCGTCGGGTCCATGCTCCGCTCGTAGAGCCAGAACATCATGCCCAGGGCGAAGAAGTTCTTGGTCAGGTCGACCTGCTTGGCGGTCATCCCGAGCCCCTCGAGCGCTCGCGCGTTGAGGGTGCTGATGGGGACCTCGAAGACGGTGTAGCTCTTGAGCGAGCCGTCCTTCAACGGGTTGTCGCGGTAGCCGGCCTTGGTCAGGTTGGGCCCTGTGAAGGCATCCTCGTTGACGATCAGGGCGCCACCGGCGGGCAGGTCCATGAGGTTCGTCCGGAGGGCCGCCGGGTTCATCGCCACGAGGACGTCCGGTTCGTCGCCCGGCGTGTAGATCTCGCTGCTGGAGAAGCTCAGCTGGAAGCCGCTCACGCCGGGCAGCGAGCCGGCCGGCGCGCGGATCTCGGCCGGGAAGTCGGGCTGCGTGCTGACATCGTTGCCGAAGACGGCTGCCGTGCGGGTGAACTGGCTGCCCGTGAGCTGCATGCCGTCGCCCGAGTCGCCGGCGAAGCGGATCGTGACCCGGTCGAGCTCGACCTGGGCAGGGGAGGGTGGTTCCGCGATCGTGGTCATGCGCCCTCCGGCTCGGCCAGGCGTTGGTGCGGTCGCGGGGGCAGGTTGAGGATCTCCGCCGGGAAGGCCTCGGCGATGTAGGCCAGGATGTCCTGCTGGCGGAGGGTGAGCAGCGGTCGACCCTCGCCATCGACGATCGGCACGTGCCGGAAACGGCCGCGATCCATCAGGTGGGCCGCCTCGCCGAGGGTCGCCTCGGCGGTCATGGCGTGCGGGTCGCGCTTCATGTAATCGTCCACCGGGGCGCCGGGCGGCACATCGTGGCCGAGCACCTTGAGCAGCACGTCGCGCTCGGTGAAGATGCCCGCCAGCCGACCGTCGCGCAGGATGAGGGCCGGTTCCCCGCGCGCCGCGCGCATGCGCTGGATGACCGCCGCGACGGGGGTGCCCAGGTCGACGGTCAGCGGTTCGCGGCTGGCCAGGGCGGTGACTTTCTCCGCGTGCAGGGAGCGGGCGGTAGTGACCCTGACGGCGCCCTTCGGGCTCGAGCTCACCGAACAAGTGTAGTCTCAGCGTGGGATGGGCATCGAGAAGGCGGTCGATCCGGGGGCGCCCACGGCGCGCGACCCGATCGCCGCGCGGGTGGCCGTGGTGGCCGACGACCTGATCTGGGCCTCGCGGCTGCGCTCGGCCGTCGAGCGGGCGGGCGCCACGGTCGTGACGCTCGGGGGCCTGCCGGGTGACCCGGCCAGTCCGCCGCCACCCGACCAGCTCGCCGGGGCGCTGGTCGATCTGGGCCTGCGTCGTGCGGATGGGGTGGCCACGGTGGCCGCGTTGGTGGCCGCCGGCGTGCCGGTCATCGGGGTCGGCCAGCACGACGATGTGGTGCTGCGCAAGCGAGCGCTGGCCGCCGGCGCGGGCCGTGTCTACAGCTACGACAAGCTGTTCCGTGATGGCCCTGACGTGGTCCGCCGGTGGCTGCGCGGCGTGGCGGACGAGTAGGGCGGATCGAGCGCAAGCTCAGACGACGCCACCACGGCGTTCGGGCGACCTATCCTGCGCCAGGTGACCACCCCGAACGGTTATGCCGCCCGGCTCCAGACGGCGCGCGCGGGCCTGCGTGAGATCGGCGCGTCGGCCCT
>JBIOID010000252.1:0-2430 GCA_044449585.1 Candidatus Limnocylindrales bacterium | reverse complement strand
GCGCTGGCCCAGGGCCTGACCATCATCCCGGTGCTCAACAAGATCGACCTGCCCTCGGCCCAGCCGGAGGTGGTCATCGAGGAGCTGGAGAACGTGCTGGCCATCCCGCGCGAGGAGGTGCTGCTGGCCTCCGCCAAGGATGGCACGGGCGTGCCCGAGATCCTGGAGGCTATCGTGACGCGCATCCCGCCCCCGAAGGGCGACCCCGACGCGCCCCTGCAGGCGCTGATCTTCGACTCGCACTACGACGCCTACAAGGGCGTGGTGGCGTACGTCCGCCTCGCGGCCGGCCGCCTGGAGACCCACGCGCCGATCCGCCTGATGGCGTCGGAGGCGGAGGCGGAGGCGCTCGAGGTGGGCTTCTTCCGGCCCCAGGCCGTGCCCGTGTCCAGCCTCTCGGCCGGCGAAGTGGGCTACGTGGCGACCGGCCTCAAGAGCGTGCGCGACTGCCAGGTCGGCGACACCCTCACGTCGGCCGAGCGACCCGCCGGCGCAGCGCTCCCCGGCTACAAGGCGGCCCTGCCCTTGGTCTTCGCCGGTCTCTATCCGATCGACGGGCCCGACTACCCGGCCCTCCGCGACGCGCTGGAGAAGCTTCACCTCAACGACGCGTCGCTGGTGTACGAGCCGGAGACGTCGGTGGCGCTGGGGTTCGGCTTCCGCTGCGGTTTCCTCGGCCTGCTACACATGGAGATCGCCCAGGAGCGCCTGGAGCGGGAGTTCGGACTTCAGCTCATCGCCTCCGCCCCATCGGTGGCCTACCGCGTGACGCTGACCAACGGCCGCGGCGAGCGGGAGGTCGACAATCCGGCCGACCTGCCGGAAGCCAGCGAGATCGAGGTCATCAGCGAGCCCTGGGTCCGCGTCAGCGTGATCACCCCGAGCACGTACATCGGGGCGCTGATGGAGCTCGCCACCAACCGGCGCGGCAGCTTCGAGACGATGGAGTACCTGGATCCGACGCGCGTCCAGCTGGCCTTCCAGCTGCCCCTGGCGGAGGTCATCGTCGACTTCTTCGACCAGCTCAAGAGCCGTTCGCAGGGCTACGCGAGCATGGACTACGAGGAGATCGGCTACCGCCCCGCCCGCCTTGCCCGGCTGGACATCCTGGTCAACGGCGAGCCGGTCGACGCCCTGTCCCTGATCGTCCATCGTGATCGCGCAGCGCAGGTCGGCCGCCGCCTTGTGGACACGCTCCGTGAGCTCATCCCGCGCCAGATGTTCGAGGTGCCCATCCAGGCCGCGGTGGGCTCGACGGTCATCGCCCGCGAGACCGTCCGGGCGATGCGCAAGAACGTCCTGGCCAAGTGCTACGGCGGTGACATCACGCGCAAGCGCAAGCTGCTGGAGAAGCAGAAGGCGGGCAAGCAGCGCATGAAGCGGGTCGGCAGCGTGGAGATCCCCCAGGAGGCCTTCCTGGCGGTGCTGCGCACCGACGAGGTGGCCTGAGCATGGAGAACGACCTCCGCATCCTCGTGGTGGTGGCCTTCACCGGCCTGCTGGTCGTGCTGCGACTGGACGCGGCCCGCTTCGGCGCGGCCGAATACGACGACGACGCCTCGGGCCGGGGCTGGCGCGCCGGCGTGAGCCGTCTGGCGTGGTACGCAGTGGGGCTGGCGATCGCGGCGGGCATCTACGTGGTGCACCCCACGCCCGGGGCGACCCTGGACCTGGCCATCGGGAGAGATCGCGCCGCGGCGGTCGCCCTGGGACTCGGGTTCGGCGTGGCCGGGGCCGGCGTGGCCGCGGGCTTCGCCTGGCTGCGCTACGGCCACCTCCGCCTGCCCTCGGCGCGCACCTACCCGGGCGCCATCGCCAACAGCCTGGGTACGGCGCTCATCGACGAGGTCACGTTCCGCGGCGCGTTCATGGGCCTGCTGCTGGTCGCCGGAGTGCCAGCCCTCGCTGCGGTCGTCGTCCAGGCCCTGGTGTACGGGCTGGCCACCCGCCTCGGGGCGCCCGGCCGCAGCCACGCCATGCTGCTGATGTCCCTCGCCCTGGGGGTCGCGGCCGGCGCGACGGTCGTGGTCACCGGCGGGATCGGCGCGGCGGTCGTGGGGCATGCCATCGCGCGCTTCGCCATCTTCGTCTGCACCGGGCACGCGGGGCAGGTGCGGCCGCCAGGGGAGGAGCCGGAGGAAGTCGCGGAGGACCGCCTGCCACCGGACGGCTGGCAGGTCGCGGACGAGCCGACGGTCGCCGCCCAGCGCTCGTGACCGGCCGGCGGCCACCGGTCGCCCTGTACGTCCACCTGCCGTTCTGCGTCAGCCTCTGCCCGTACTGCGACTTCGTCGTCTACAGCGGCTCGGCGGCGCGGGGGCCGCGCAACCGGGTCGGTGACCTCGTCGACGCCGTGCTGGAGGAGATCCGCCTGCGGGCCGACGTCCACGACGCGTCCTTCGGGCCGCCGGGTCCTGAGCGGCCCCCCCT
>JBIOID010000251.1:0-2446 GCA_044449585.1 Candidatus Limnocylindrales bacterium | reverse complement strand
GCATTCCTGGCGTCGGCCGCGATCCGCACCTGGGCGCCCTGCAGCGCCGTCGTCAGCTGGGAGGACCGGGTCATGAGGCCGGTCAGCTGGCTCTGGAGCGATGCCGACAGCGCCTGTTCCTGGGTCAGCTGGTCCGTGATGCTCGAGGCGTTGACTGGAGCGCTGGTCAGCGGTGCAGCAGCGGCGGTCCATGCGGCCGCGGCCCTGATGGACACGACACCCACAATCAGGCTGGCCATCACGGCGAGCACGACCAGGCTCCTGCGCACGACCACGGTCATGGCGCCAATCTTCATCGGGTGGCTCCCCTCGCGGTCCTCGCCATCCAACACCCACCGGCCTAGCCGGGAACTGGTGGTCGCGGTGTCCTCGGGTGTGGTGGCTCTGCCTTGATAGAGGCGCCATCCCCGTCCGACGTTTCACTGGTACGCCAACCCTCGATCCTGAGCCTGCTATCGGTGCTGGCCGGGGCGGCGTCCGGCGGACCGTCTTCGGTGCCAGCGCGAAATCGGTCAGCGCGGGGCGCACCCGACTCATCTCCCGACCGAGGGCTAGCGCTGTGGTCGCAACCAACCACCCAGGAGCGCTGCCGGCCAGAACCCGATGCTGACGATGACGACGACGATCGGGAGGCCGATCCAGAGCGGCGTTGACGACCACTTGAGGAACAGGAGGCCCGCTCCGCAATCCCCGTCAGAGCGCCAAGGAAGGCACCGGCCCTGGCGGCCCGATACCCACCGACGACGCCGCAGGCCGCCCCGATCAGCGTAGGCTGAGACGCGTGGTGCCGCGACCGGGCTGCGGAATGAGCGGGACCCTCGAACGCCAGCGAAGGGGCAGCATGGCAGTCGGCATCGTCAGGGCGCCGCGGCCAACCACCGACACAAGCGGACGCGCCGGGCGTCCTGTGTGTGTGTCGATCCTGACCCGCCGCTGGGCGGTCGTTGCGCTGTCGGTCGTACTCGCCGCCTGCTCGGCGACCGCGCCGACCGGCACGCCTGCCGGGCAGCCGACGACGGCCGAACCGTCGGTCGCCGCCAGGGCCACGACCGCCGAAGCTACGGCCGCCACGCCGACGGTGACACCCCTCCCGCCCCAGCGAACCGCTATCGCCGGCGTGGACTGGGAACTGCGCGACGTCTGGTTCGAGAACCCCGACGGGCGGGCACCCTCGCTCGAAGGTGCGATCTTCGTCGGCAGCGGCTTCCTGGCCTGGGGACCGAACGCGCTCGGGTCCGCGATTGTCGCATCCGCGAATGGGCTGACGAGCTGGGGTCAGGCCGGGAGCGATGGCCAGTTCGACGGCATACGGATCATTGGGATGGCCTGGGCTCCCGCCGGGGTCGTGGCGCTCGGGGCCGACAAGGCAGGCGGCGTGCACGCCTGGCGCTCGCCCGACGGGATCACCTGGACGGCCGGCCCGAGCAGGACCGGCATCGACGGCACGGTCCTGGCGCTCATCTCGACGGGCGTCGGGGCCTATATCGCTGCAGGGACCGCGAAGGGCGGCTGCGATGTGGCGATATGGATGTCCCACGACGGCTTCAGCTGGAGCCCGTCCGGACCCCTGGCCGGCGCGCACGGCACCTGCGTGACCGGCTCGACGGTCGCCCGCCCTGCGATCGCGGCCCTCCAGGACGGCGGAGCCGGGCTCCTGGCCATCGGCTTCGTGCCAGGCGTCGGCAACGCGACCTGGACTTCGGCCGACCGGGTCCACTGGTCATTCCACCCGGAGCCGGCGATGAGAGGCCACGTCGCTGCGCTGGTGAGCTGGCGCGGCGGCTATCTCGCGGTCGGCGACACGGGCACCGGATCCGGCGCGGCATGGACCTCCCGGGATGGGGCGGCCTGGACCCCCGCGCCCGACCAGGGCGCGCTCCGCGGAGCGTCGCTGCTCGATGCACGGTCGCTCGCCGACGGGACGCTCGTCGCGGTCGGCGCGGACGCGGCCGGCGCGTTCACGACCTGGACCTCGGCCGACGGGCTTGGCTGGGTTCGTGGCCCCGCGGCCCTCTACGACGGAGGCTGGCTCCCGAGCGGGCGTGTCACCAGGCTCGTGCTCGCGACCGACGGGCACGCCACGACGAATCCCCCGGAGATGCTGCTCGCCGCGGCCGGTGGGTCAAGGATCTGGGTCAGCCCATCGATCACGCTCGGCCTGCGGGCCGTCACCCTGACCATCACCGATCGCGGCCTCCGCTTCTCCGGCGTCGGACGGTGCCACGGCGCCGACGCGTCAACCAACGACATCCCGCCCGGCGGCGTGGATGTCCTCGCCCGCTGGGTGGAGCCGGGCGACGTCGGCCAGAGCTCGCCCTATGCCTCCGACGGTGGCGGCGCTCGCCGGATCGATCTGACCGTGGGCCCGGACGGCAGCGTGCTGTCGTTCACCTATGAGGACCCGGTCGGACGCTCCTTCGCCTACGGAGGTACGACCACCGGTGGG
>JBIOID010000250.1:0-2466 GCA_044449585.1 Candidatus Limnocylindrales bacterium | reverse complement strand
GGCCTACGCCGCGGCCGCGCCATCGCCCTCGTCACCGCCGGCGGGCTCCGCCTGACGATGCGCGTCGTGGTCCTGGGCGCCGGCGCCATCGGCCGCCTGCTGGGGTGGGGCCTCGCCCACGGCGGCGCCGACGTGAGGGTCGTGGGCCGCGCGGCGCCGGGGGTCCCCGCGGCCGGCGACGGTCCCGTCCCCGCGACGGTGCGGGTGGTCGACGGCGCCGGCAGGTCCCATGCGGCGGCGGTCGAGGCGGTCCCCGCGCTGGTCGGCGGGCCCGAGCCGGACCTGGTCGTCTGTGCGGTCAAGATGACCGATCTCGACGCGGCCCTGCGGTCGCTCGACCGGTGGCCCATCGTGCCCCTGCTGACGATCCAGAACGGCATCGGCGCCGAGGCCCTCGCGCGCGCGCACCGGCCCGCCGCGCCGCTGATGGCCGGCTCGGTCACCGCCTCGGCCAGCCGCGGACCCGATGGGGTCGTGCGCTGGTTGCGCCGCGGCGGGATCGGCCTGGCCCCGGCCGCGGGGCCCGTCGAGGCGCTGCTCCCGGCGCTGGCCGAGCGGCTTCGGGCGGGCGGCCTGCCCACCATGGTCGTCGCGTCGGTCGACGCCCTGAAGTGGTCCAAGCTGCTGGCCAACCTGCTGGCCAACGCCAGCAGCGCCATCCTGGACATGGACCCTGCGGCGATCTACGCAGACCCGGGCCTCTTCGACCTGGAGCGCCGCCAGCTGCGCGAGGCACTGGCCGTGATGGCGGCGCAGGACATCCCCGTGCATGACCTGCCGGGCGCCCCGGTGCGCCTCCTGGCGCTCGGGGCCCGGCTGCCCGCCCGACTGGCGCGGCCGATCTTCGCGCGGGCCGTGGGCGGCGCGCGTGGTGGGAAGTCGCCGTCGCTGCGCCTGCACGTGGCGGCCGGCGGCGGGCCCTCCGAGGTGGAGTGGCTGAACGGCGCCGTCGTCGAGGCCGGGGCGCGGCTCGGCCTCCCCACGCCGGCCAACCGGCTTCTTCTGCTGGAGATGCGGGAGGTCACTGCTGACGCGGGCCGGCGGGCGTGGTACCGGGGGCATCCCGAGCGACTGCTGGCCCTCCAGGACGGCTGGCATACTGGCGCGCCATGAACCTGCAGGCGCTGCTCCTGGCGGTCGGGCTCATCGCGTTGGCGTACCTCGTCGGGGCCATCCCGGTCGGCGTGGTGATCGCCCGCCTCATCGGCGGGCCGGATCCGCGGACCGTGGGCAGCGGCCGCACCGGCGGGGCCAACGTGGCGCGCACGCTGGGGCTGCGGTGGGCCATCCTGGCGGGCCTGCTCGACGTGGCCAAGGGGGCCGCGGCAGCGGGCCTGCCGATCCTGCTCCAGGCGGGTGATGCGGTCGTCATCGTGGCCGCGCTGGCGGCGGTGGTCGGCCACAGCCGGTCGTTGTTCATCGGCTTCGGCGGGGGTCGTGGCGTGTCGCCCGGTTTCGGCGGCCTCCTGGTCATCGCCTGGCCGGCGGCCCTGGCGGGCATGCCCGTCTTCGCGCTCGTCTTCCTGGTCACGCGCATCTCGTCGATCGCGTCGCTCAGCGCGTCGCTCGCGGCCGGGGTGGCGATGATCGGGGTGACCTACGCGTGGCAGCTGTCACCGTTGTACGTGGCCTACGCCGTGATCGGCACGGGCCTGGTCTGGTACTTCCACCTGGACAACATCCGGCGTCTGCTGGCGGGCGAGGAACGCCAGTTCGGTGGTCGGCCGCGAACACCCGGCCCGGCTCGTTGACGCCCGTTGCGCAGCGTGCTGGCTTAGACTGGTCGGGCGGCCGCTCGCCGTTGTCGAGGCCCAGCCGAGGAGACCTTACGCCGTGACGGTCGACGATCTGCGCGCCAGGATCCGCGAGGTCCCTGATTTCCCCAAGCCGGGCATCCTGTTCTACGACATCACGACCCTGCTCAAGGACGCCCACGCGTACCGGGAATCGATCGACGCCCTGGTCGCCCCGTACCTCGACCAGCGTGTCGACATCGTCGTGGGCATGGAATCGCGCGGCTTCATCTTCAGTGCGCCGATGGCGTACCAGCTCGACGCCGGGCTCGTGCCGGTGCGCAAGCTGGGCAAGCTGCCGGCCGAGACGGTCAGCGTCGAATACGCGCTCGAGTACGGCACGAACACGCTGGAGATCCACAAGGACGCCATCACGCCCGGCCAGCGGGTGCTCATCGTGGATGACCTGCTGGCCACCGGCGGCACCGTCAGTGGCACCATCGAGCTGGTGCGCCGCCTGCAGGGCGATGTCGTGGGGCTGGCCTTCCTGGTCGAGTTGCTCTTCCTCAAGGGACGGGAGAAGCTGCGCGGCCAGGCCATCCACAGCGTCGTCCAGTACTGAGCCGCTGCCCGGCCGCGCCGTCGCCCCGCGCATGGCACCCGAACCGCCCGACCCTTCTGGGTCGGCGCCCCAGCCGCCCACCGAGACGTCCGCCGCACCGGCCGAGCCCGC
>JBIOID010000249.1:0-2477 GCA_044449585.1 Candidatus Limnocylindrales bacterium | reverse complement strand
GGGCCCAGTCTGGGGTAGCGGCCCATCATCGCCACATCCCAGACGCTGACCGGGAAGCTCCAGTCGACCAGCTCGGCCTGGGGCACGTAGGCGACCCGGCGGGCAGCCACACCCGCCGGCGCGCCGAGGACCTCGATCGTCCCGGTCCAGGGCCTCAGCAGCCCCGCCAAGAGCTTCAGCAACGTCGTCTTGCCGCCGCCGTTGGGGCCGAAGACGGCCACCAGCGAACCGGCCGGCACGTCGAGGCTGACGTCCTCGAGGGCGGCCCGGTCGTCATAGCCCACGGTCACGCCCTCCACGCGGACCGCAGGCCCGGTCGCGAGGACCGCCTCAGCAGTCACGGCGTGGCGGTCGGCGAGCCGTTCAGAGCGGACACCAGGGCGTCGGTGTCCCAGCGGATGACCGCCTCGTAGCTGGTCACCGGCGGGTTCCCGAGGGCGTCGTCGTAGAGGTTCGCGACCACCTTGGCGCCGGTCTCGGCGGCCAGCTGGTCGACCAGCTTGGTCGGGAACTGGCTCTCGCTGAAGATGACCTTGACGCCAGCGTCCCTGATGGCCTGGATGAGTCGGGCCGTGTAGCCCGCGCTGGGATCCTGGCCGGGAGCCTCGACCGCCACGCCGACGATCGTGATGCCGTACTCGCGGGCGAAGTAAGGGAAGGCGTCGTGGAAGGTGACCAGCTTGCGCGCGTCGGCGGGCACGGTCGCGATCTGCTGGCGCACCCAGGCGTCGAGCGTATCGAGTTGCTGCTTGTAGGCACCTGCCCGCTGCGTGTAGTCGGCCGCATGGGCGGGGTCGACGCTGCCCAGGGCGGTGGCGATGCGATCCACGTATAGCTCCGCGTAGCGGACGTCCATCCAGAGGTGGGGGTTCTGGGTGCCGGCCTCTTCGCCGGGCAGGAGCACGATACCCGGCAGATCGACGCCCAGCTTGACGAGGGGCGTCCCGGCAGCGGAGGCGTTCTCGATCGTCTTCTGCAGCCAGTCGTCCAGCCCCAGGCCGTTCATGAACAGCAGCCGCGCCGAGGCAACCGCCCGGACATCGCCCGGGCTGGGCGAGAACGTGTGGACATCACCGTTGTTGGGGACCAGGCTCGAGACCTGGACGAGGTCGCCGCCGACGTTGGCCACGAGATCGGCGAAGACGGTCGTCGTCGCGACCACGACGACGGGCCCGCCGGACGGCGAAGGTGAGAGGCCGGCCCTGCAGCCGGCCACCAGCAGGCTGCACGCGACCAGCGAGATGGTGATGAGACGGAGTCTCAGTGACTGGCGTGAGATGGCCATGACGGCGTTCCTTTCCCTGGGCCTTCAGCTCAGGACGGACGCGGAGGCCTGGCAGGCGGGGCACACACCGAACAGTTCCAGGCGGTGGATGTCGACCCGGTAGCCGGTGCGTCGGGCCACCTCGCCGGCGACGTCGATGGCGTCGGGCTCGGGGATGCCGGTGGCCCGTCCGCAGACCGAGCAGACGATGTGATGGTGGTGCGTGGGCTCGCAGCGCACGTAGGCATGCTCGCCGGTGGGGAGGTCCAGCCGCTCCACGACCCCGAGGTCGGCCAGCAGGTCGAGCAGGCGGAAGATCGTCGCCCGCCCGACGCCGAGGCGACGCTGCGACGCCTCGCGGACGAGGTCGTCGGCCGTGAAGCGGCCGGCCTGGGCGCCGATCATGGCCGCCACGATGCGCCGGGGCTGGGTCAGCCGGTAGCCAGCCAGGTCGAGGGCAGCGACGACGTCGGTCGGGCCGATCACACCCTGAGCCTACAGCAGATGAGACTCAGTCGCAACTAGCTCCGGACGGAGCCCAGCGCCAGGCGCTCAGCGGCGCGCTCAGGCGCCTGCGCCGAGGTGGCGCAGCGCGACCAGGGCGTAGAGGGCGGCCCCCGTGCTCATGGCGGCCTCCTCGAAGACGACCCGGCCGGAGTGGTTCATCGGCGCCGTGGCCAGCTCCTGGTCGGCCGGCCTGGCGCCCAGGAAGGCCATCGCGCCAGGAACCCGCTGGAGCAGGTAGGAGAAGTCCTCGGCGCCCATGATCGGCGCCTTCATCTCGTGAACTCGTTCAGGGCCGGCCAGCTCGACGGCCACGTCGCGCACGAAGCCCGCAAAGGCCGGGTCGTTGACCGTGACCGGGTAGCCCGGCTCGACCGTCACCTCGACCTCGGCGCCGTGGGCGCTGGCGATGCCCTGCGCGACCCGGCGCACGAGGCCGCGCACCGCTTCGCGCGTCTCCTCCGAGACGGCTCGCATCGTGCCCTCCATGACTGCCGTCTCGGGGATGATGTTGTCGGTCGTCCCCGACGCGATCCGGGCGATGGTCACGACCGCCGGGTCGAAGGCATCGACGCGCCGGGTGACCATCACCTGGAGCGCCAGCACGATCTCGGCCGCGACCGCGATCGGGTCGAGGGCCTGGTGCGGCGCCGAGGCGTGCCCGCCCCGGCCGTGGACGGTGATCCGGATGCGGTCCGAGCTGGCCAGC
>JBIOID010000248.1:0-2496 GCA_044449585.1 Candidatus Limnocylindrales bacterium | reverse complement strand
GGTGATGTCGGGCACATCCTGCACGATCAGGTCGCCCAGCGTGACGTGCTGCTTGACGATCTCGTATTCCTCGTCGGTCAGCTTGCCCGGCTTGCGCAGGATGACATCGGGGATGCCGATCTTGCCCACGTCGTGGAGCAGGCCCGCCGTGTGCACGGCCCGCCGGGTCTCGAGGTCGAGGTCCAGCTGGCGGGCCAGGAAGTCGGCGTAGCGGGCGACATCCTCCGAGTGGCGGCGGGTATAGCGGTCCTTCGTGTCGACCGCGATGACGAGGCCCTGCAGGACGTCGAAGGTGCGGGATGCACCATGCTCCGCCGCCCGCTCGTCGGCCACGCGGACGACGTCCCCACCGCTCGTCTTGGCCTCGTCGAGCACCGCCGCGGCGGCCGCCAGGAGCGGCGTGACCGACGCACCGTTGACCGGGAAGAGGCTGATGCCGACGCTCACGGTGACCGGCAGGCGCTCCGACGCCTCGAACTGCAGGCTCAGATCGGCCAGGGCGGCCCGCAGGTGCTCCATCGCCGGCTCGACCAGGCCGGCGTCCTCGGCCGACCCGACGACCAGGAACTCATCCGGCCCATAGCGGCCGATGAGCGCCCCGGCGGGGGCACGCGCGGCCAGCAGCCCGGCCACCTCGAGCAGGGCGAAGTCACCGGCGGGATGCCCGTACGTCTCGTTCAGCAGGCGGAAGTTGTCGAGGTCCAGCAGGGCGACCCCGACCGCGCGACCGGCCACCCGGGCCGCCTCGAGGCGTGCCCCGAGCAGCTCGACGAGCGCGCCGTGGTTGGGCAGGCCGGTCAACGGGTCGCGGCCGGCAGCCTCCACCAGCTGCTGCGCCTGGCGGCTCAGCCGCCGCTGCGCGGTGCGGAAGATGAAGGTCAGCACGAGCACGCTGATGAACGCGGCGCCGAGCGTGATGCCCACGATGTCCACGCGCTCCTGGTCCAGGGCGGCCAGGATCGGCGTGGCGTCGCGCGCCACGACCATCACGGCCCGCACCTGTCCGTCGGCGATGACCGGCAGGTACTCGCGCAGGATCGCCGACGTGGTCGAGGGTACGACCAGGCCGGCCTCACCCGGGGTGACGATGGTGGCCTGCGCCTGCTGCGTGCCCACCGCGCGCTGGAGATCGGCCGTCGAGGCCGTGCGCGCGCCGACGCCCGACCCGTCGTTGCTGGCCACCACGGTGCCGTCCGGCAGGAGCAGGGCCGTGTGCACGAAGTCCTGCTGCCCGGTCAGCAGCCCAAGGCCCGCCTGGAGGGTGGCGCGATGCGCAGCGGTCAGCCCACCCGGCACGAGGTCCCCCGGCGCAAGCTCGGACAGGCCGACCAGCGTGCGCACGGCGGACGCGTCGGCGCTGACCGTGGACACCAGGAGGGCGTGCTGCTGGTCGCCCGTGACGAGGGCGGCCTGGCCGCTGGCCGTCACGCCCACGATGAGCAGGAAGGCGGCCAGCACGAGCAGCAGGAGCGCCGGCCGCGCGGCACGGCGGGGCCGCCCCTGCCCGATCTCACTGGCTGCTGCTGGCGAATCCACGTCCCGGCAGGCTAGCGAACGGGCGCCGCCGGGCGAATGGGTCGTTTGTCATGCCCCGTGCGGTTCGCAGCCGCACCACGCGACCGTCGAGCCAGGGGAGTCGGCGGAGTACCGGGAAGCTGGTGGTACTCGTGGCGGCGATCCCAGTCGCCGAGGCGCCGTCCCGCAGGCTCAGGCCGTGCTTGCTAGCGACCGTAACATCCGCTTCCCTCGCCGCGCGAGGCGACGGGGCAGGCTGGGCCTCGGGCGTGGTCGCTGCCGCTCCGCCACCCAGCGATCGTAGGCGTCGCGCGTGGAGATGACCGGTTCGTCGGCCCGCTGCCAGTCGACCCAGTACGGGCGGAAGCCCATCCGCTCCTTGAAGTAGCGCAGGCCAGGCGTGCCCGACGTGTGGCGCTCGTACATGGCGTATCGGAGCCCTGCGGTCGCGACGAGCGCTTCGATCGTGCCGGCGACCAGCTGGAACATGACCCCCCCTTCCAGGTGGTCGCCATGCCCGAGGATGCGATTGAACAGGCACATGTCGCCGACCTGCAGGACGTGGGTGTACGCGACAAGTTGCTCGTCCTTGAACACCCCGAACCAGGGCTCGCGATGGCGCGGGCAGCCCGCTTCTCCGGCGTGGGCCGCCGGAGCTGGCCGTGTCCGATACGAGTCATCCATGGGACGGCCTTGACGCTCGTCCATGGATGTGTTGACGGCGTAGATCCCGTCGAGGTGCTGGTCCGGATCGAACTCGGCGAACCGGTAGCCTTCGCGGACCGCACGCCGGATCTTGCGGCGCGTGTAGTAGCCGGCCGGCCCCGCCAGATAGTCCTCGAAGGTGCCCGTGATCGCGATGATCGAGCACGCGTTCTGGTAGCGACCGAATGGCGCCCCGGCCGAAGCGGGACTCATGAAGTAGTCGAAAAGGGACTCGGGCAGGCGTACGCAGGCGGGGGCCTTGGTGTCGGCCAGGTG
>JBIOID010000247.1:0-2524 GCA_044449585.1 Candidatus Limnocylindrales bacterium | reverse complement strand
GTCCTCGATCGCGTCAAGTCCGACCATGCCGCGACCTTCGAGGCCGCACTTGACGAATACCGCGCCGCGATGTTCGAGGCGCGCCAGTTCATCATCGATCGCGACCTCGCCACGATCCCGCGCGGGGAGTCGCTACAGGTCATCGCCACCCCCGAGTACCTGCGCAACGCGCTGCCGTTCGCGGCCTACTTCGACGCCCCGCCGTTCGATGCCAAGCCGGCCGGGATCTACGTCGTCACGCCCTCGGTCGACGGCAACGGCCGGGCGATGCGCGAGCACAATCGCAGCGCGCTGGTCAACACGAGCATCCATGAGGCCTATCCCGGCCACCACCTCCAGCTCTCGGCGGCGACCACGCATCCCAGCCTGGCCCGCCTGATGCTGGACGCGCCCGAGTTCGTGGAAGGCTGGGGCATGTACAGCGAACAGATGATGCGCGAGCACGGCTTCGAGGCCGGCCCATCGTTCATGTTCGCGCTGTACACGGACGCCATCTGGCGCGCCTGCCGGATCGTCCTGGACGTCCGCCTGCACCGGGGCGAGCTGACCGTGCCGCAGGCGGTCGACTTCCTCGTGGAGCACACCGGCTTCGAGGTCGCGCACGCCACGGCTGAGGTCAACCGCTACACGATGACGCCGACCTATCCGCTCTCCTACCTGCTGGGCAAGGTGATGCTGCTGCGGCTGCGCGACGACGAGCGCCAGCGGCTGGGCGACGGCTTCTCGCTGAAAGCCTTCCACGATGCCCTGCTTTACGGCGGCAGCATCCCCATCAGCTTCCACCGCCGGCTGCTGCGCGGTGAGGGGTCAGGACCCGTCGGGCCGAAGCCCATGCGAGGGGCTGCCCTCGAGCCCGCCTGATGCAGATCATCCCGAGCCTGGACCTCCAGGCCGGCCGCTCCCGGCTGGTCTATTGGCCCGGCGCGGCGACCGGGGAGGGCACGCCGACCGACCGACCGGAACGGATCGCGCGACGCTTCGTGGAGATGGGCGCCCCGCTCATCCACCTGGTCGACCTGGATGGCGCCCGCGCCGGGCGGCCGATCAACACCGGCCCGATCCAGGACGTGGCGCGCGCGGTCGCCACCCCGCTCCAGGTCGCCGGCGGGATCGACGGACCGGAGCAGATCGAGCTCGCCTTTGCCGCCGGCGCCACGCGCGTCGTGATGCCGCTGCTGGCCGTGGCCGACGCGCCCGATCGACTGGCCTCGTGCGTGGCCATCGCCGGCGACTGGCTGGCGGTCGGCCTGGACCCGCGGCCGGAGCGCCTGCGCGAGTATCCCTGGCGCACCGGACGAACACCCGGCCTCGGCGAGCTCGTGGCGCGGCTGGTCGGGGCCGGCGTACGACGCTTCGTCCTGTCGCACGGCGGCGAGGCACCCGATCCGGATGTGCTCAGCCTCGCCGCCGCCGGCGGGGCCGCCGAGGTGTTCGTGGCCGGCGGCGTGACCGCCCTGGAGGAGGTCGCCCGGCTGCGCTCGGCCGGCGTGCGAGGCCTGATCCTGGGCGAGGCGCTGCTGGCGGGGCGCCTGGACTTCCTGACCGTCCAGGCCGCAGCGGCGTGAGTTGGGTGCGGCGGGCGGTCGCGCTGACGCTCGGGCTCGGCCTCTGCCTGGCGGCATGCGGTCCGTCCGGTGCCACGAGCGCCGGGCCGACCACATCGGCGCTCGGCCACCGGGCGCCGCCAGACGCCACACCCCAGGCCGCGCCCCCGGCGGCACCGGTGCCCGGTGGCGGCACGGCGACCATCCAGACGCCCGAGGGCGCCATCGTGATCCAGCTGTACGGCGGTTCCGCCCCAGTGGCGACGGCCAACTTCGTGCAGCTATCGAAGTCTGGCTACTACGACGGGGTCGTCTTCCAGCGCATCGTGCCCGGTTTCGTCATCCAGGGCGGCGATGGCCAGTTCGGACGCGAACCCGCCGTCGACATGGCCAACGTCGGCAGTGGCGGGCCGGGCTACACGATCGTGGACGAGCCGGTCGTGGGCGACTACACGCGCGGCGTGGTGGCGATGGCCCGCACGTCGCAGCCGGACTCACAGGGATCCCAGTTCTTCATCTGCCTGGCCGACCTGCGGGGCCAGCTCGACAAGGCCGGCGACTACGTCATCTTCGGGCACGTGACGCAGGGCATGGACGTGGTCGACCGGATCGCCGCGGGGCCAAGCAGCGGGCCGCCGGCCTATCTGGCCAGCCAGCCCGTGCCGATGACCAGCGTGGTCATCACCCCATGACCCCACGTAACCCCCCTGCGCGGCCACAAAGGTTGCGGATTATTAACCTTTGCCACATGCGCCAGGGTTGAGCGCGAGGCGGGCCGAGCGTAGACTTGCATCCGCTGCTCAAAAAACAGCGTTGCTGCCCCAGTCGCAACGTCATGGGTAGGTTGGGTTAGGGTAGCCGGTGCAGCCGGCGTCATAGATGCTTTGCGACGTGGCAGAAGACCGGTGGACTTGTCCACCGGCTTCACCGGGACAGTGGAAGTGGGCCCGCGGCGCGGGGGCGCCCACCAGAAAAACGCC
>JBIOID010000246.1:0-2532 GCA_044449585.1 Candidatus Limnocylindrales bacterium | reverse complement strand
TCGGCCCCATCCACTGCGGGTCGCGCTTGGCCAGGTAATCGTTGGGTGTGACCACGTGGACGCCGCGACCGGACATCGCGTTGAGGGCGGCGGCCAGCGGGGCGACCAGGGTCTTGCCCTCGCCGGTCTTCATCTCGGCGATCTTGCCGTGATGCAGCACCGCGCCACCCAGCAGCTGGACGTCGAAGTGGCGCATCCCCAGCTTGCGCCGGCTGACCTCCCGGGCGGCCGCGAAGACCTCCGCCATGACGTCGTCGAGCACCGCCTGGAGATGCTGCGTATCGGCCTTCTCGCGCGCCAGGCGCAGCTCGCGCCGCCGCTCCGACTCCGGGTGGTGCAGCTCGTCGTCCGACGGCTCGGCCGGCGCGGCGTCCTGCAGGACCTCGGCGCGCAATTCGACCATGCGCTGACGGATCTCCTCGTCGGAGAGCGCCTGGAACTCCGACTCGAGGCCGTTGATCTCATCGACGAGGGGCTGCAGACGACGCGCCTCGCGCTCGCCACCGCCGACGAAGCGCGACAACAGGTTCTTCATGGGAAGCGAAAGTATAGGGCGGGTCGTTTGTTTGGCCGTGCTCGCGGTCCACGACGCCCGAGCGGCCGGCCGGCTGGTCATGTGTCCACCGACTGAACGCCGCAGCGGTCACTGGTGGTGAACGTTTCTGCCCCGAAAGGGACGCTCGCGGGCTGGGAGGCCGCCCTGCGCGTCCCTTGGTCACTCTGGGTGACCATCCGGGAGCGATAGCAGTCACCGGCGACCGTCGGGCGGGCGCCTCGGCGGTGTTTCGTTCACGGGCCGTGACCGAAGGCCGCCCGGCGCCGCCCTTCGCGCACCCCAGGCGGGCTTGAGGCCGATCATGTCACGGGCCGTGACGCCTGGACCGTGTGTCCCGGGCCACCGGTCGGCTGGCGACCGCCGACCGCCGACCGCCGCCGGTTCGTGTCGACGATCCACGACGCCGCGCGGCGAGGTCAGTTCCTGACGAGCCTCACGATGTTCGGGGTCGTCGCCGTGGCCCCGCAGGGGTACCCGGAGCGTGGGCCGCCGGACTCAGGCCCAGAAGCCGGTCAGGTAACCCAGCAGCAGCAGCGCGAAGGTGAGGGCAGCCAGGCCGCCGAAGAAGAGCAGGCCCTGGATGGGGCGCAGGGCCTGGGCTTCCGGGTTGGCCAGGGCCGCCGGGGCCCAGCGACGGGCCTTCAGCCGCGAGCGCCAGTCACGCGGCTGCACGGGGCGCGGCTCCAGGGCGCCATCGACCTCGCGGTAGAGCTTCAGGCTCATCGTCGCGATGGTGCCCCGGACGGGCCGAGCGCGTTCATCCGTGGCGCTGCGCCGACCGGAGGCCCGCCTCGACAGCGATCTCGGCGGCCGGGTCGCTGCCATCCCACAGGAGCATCTCCTCGACCAGCTGCAGCTCACTCGAGAAGAGCGCGCCCACCGACTCCCCCTCGTGGATGCGGCGGATGGCCTCGCCGATGAGCGGCGCGACCGACAACTGCACGATCTTGGCGATGCGCTTGGCCGGGGCCAGGGGGACCGTGTCGGTGACGACCACCTCGCGCAAGCCCGACGAACGGATGCGGTCGATGGCCGGATCGCTCAGGACGCCGTGGGTGGCGCAGGCGTAGATCTCGGTCACGCCCTCCTTCTCCAGTGCGCGCACGACCTCCATCAGTGTGCCGGCCGTGTCGATCTCGTCGTCCACGATGATGGCCCGCCGCCCCGCGACGTCGCCGATGACGTTCATCAGCTCGGCCCGGTCGAGGTTGCCCTGCCGACGCTTCTCGATGACCGCGAGGGGTGCGTCGAGCAGCTCGGCGAAGGCGCGCGCCCGCTTGGCGAAGCCCAGGTCGGTCACCACGACCGCGTCGGCCAGGTGCTTGCGCTGGAAGTAGTTGCTGAGCAGGTGGACGGCCGTCAGCTCGTCGACCGGGATGCTGAAGAAGCCCTGGATCTGCCCCTGGTGGAGGTCCATGGTCAGGATCCGGTCGGCACCCGCGCCCTGCAGCATGTCGGCGATGAGGCGGGCCGTGATGGGCACCCGCGGCTGATCCTTCTTGTCCGAGCGGCCGTAGGCGTAGAAGGGCACGACCGCGGTGATGCGCCCGGCGCTGGCGCGCTTGAAGGCGTCGATCATGATCAGCAGTTCCATGATCGACTTGTTGACGGGCGCACAGGTGGGCTGGATCAGGTAGACGTCGCGCTGGCGCACGTTGTCCAGGATCTTGACGAAGATGTTCTCGTTGGCGAACTCGAAGACCTCGGCGCGTCCCAGGTCGCGGCCCAGGTAGCGCCCGATCTTAAGCGCCAACTCCGGGTTGGCGTTGCCGGTGTACAGGTCGTACTCGCCCAGCCCGACGCGGCCCGGCGCCCCGAAGGCGCTCATGGGCGCGACGTACCCGGCGTGCGCTCCACGGTCACGCGACTGCTGCTCCTCAGGCGCCCGCCGGTGGCCCGTCCTCGGCGGGGCCGTCATTGTCGCCCATCGCACGCTGCTCCGCCAGCCCCGCCCGGAAGACGGCGATGCCGGCCAC
>JBIOID010000245.1:0-2535 GCA_044449585.1 Candidatus Limnocylindrales bacterium | reverse complement strand
GTCCGGATTCATGCGCGCGAAGATCGTCGTGCGCTGGGCCCGGGCCGCGAACGCGGTGTGGCTGAGGTGGCCCAGCTGCTCGCCCGTGAGGACGCCGTGCACCGGCAGGCCGACCTGCCTGGCCACCGCGCGTGCCACCAGGTCACTGTCGCCGGTCACGATGCGCAGGTCGACGTGCAGGTCGCGCAGCTCGGCGAGCGTGGCGGCGATGTCGGCCTTGGGTGGGTCGCTGAACGACAGCAGACCCTCGTAGGTCAGGGTCGCCTCGCTGTGCTGGTCCAGGTGGTCGCCGAGACCCTCGCGCCGCGTGGCCAGGCCGATGGTCCGGTCGCCCGCTGCCGCGGCCGTCGCGATCTGCTTCTCCACAACCGCGCGCTCTGCCTCGCCCATGGGCTGGGTGCCCGGTCCCTTACGCACCGCCGTGCAGCGCGCCAGGATCGCTTCCGGTGCGCCCTTGCAGATGAGGACGGGCCCGCCCCCGGGCTCGACCAGCAGGACGCTCAGGCAGCGCCGGTCGAAATCGAAGGGCAGCTCGGCCAGCTTGCGGTAGGTCGACCCGTCGGGCGGCGTCGCGGTGGCCGCCAGGATGGCCGCGTCGAGCGGGTTCGCGAAGCCGGTCTCGAAGTGGCTGTTCAGCCAGGCCAGGGCCAGCAGGTCGGGGGCCGTGGTGCCATCGGCCCGCGCCGATCGCTCGAAGGTCAGGCGGCCTTCCGTCAGGGTGCCCGTCTTGTCGGTGCACAGGACGGTCGTGGCGCCCAGGTTCTGGATGGCGGGCAGGCGCTTGACCAGCACGCCCACGGCCGCCAGGGCCCGCGCCCCCCGGCTCAGGTTGACGGTCACGATGGCCGGCAGCAGCTCGGGCGTCAGGCCCACGGCCAGGGCCAGCGCGAACAGGAACGACTCCAGGAGTGGCTTCTGGAGGGCGACGTCGGCGGCGAAGACGCCCAGCACCAGCAGCAGGATCACGCGCGCGATGAGCAGGCCGAAGCTGCGCACGCCGCGCTCGAAGTCGTTGCGCGGGGCGCGCTCCAGGAGCCGGTGCGCGATCAGGCCGTAGGCCGTGCGCGTGCCCGTGGCGGTGATGATCGCGCGCCCCTCGCCACTGACGACGCTCGTGCCGAAGAGCACGCCCTGATCCGGGCGCAGCACCGGTTCGGCAGGCTTCGCCGATCCCGCGGGCGTCGCCGGCCGCAGCACGGCGGCTGAGGTGGCCGATGTCACGGATTTGAGGGCCGGCGCCGACTCGCCGGTCATGGCCGACTCGTCGACGTAGAGGTGGTTGGCGCTGACGAGTCGACCATCGCCGGGCACGATGTCGCCGGCCGCCAGGAGGACCAGGTCGCCGCGCACGAGGTCGTGCACAGCAACCTCCTGGGTGTGCCCGTCGCGCACGACCGTCGCCCGCAGGGCGAGGCGAGCCCGCAGGGCCTTGACGGCCGTCTCCGAGCGCGCCTCCTGGACGAAGCCGAGGGCCGCCGACAGCACGACGATGACCAGGATGATGCCGGCGTCGACGTCGTCGCCGACGGCCACGCTGACCCCGCACGCGACGAGCAGCAGCACCACCAGCGGGCTGGAGAACTGGCCCAGCAGGATGCGCGCCATCGACCGCTGGCCGCGCTCCTCGATCGCGTTCGGGCCTTCGATGCGCAGCCGTCCGGCGGCCGCCGCGGACGTGAGTCCGCCGGTCTCCGCCCCGGCCGTCTCGGGCCCATTGCCGTCGGGTGCCGTGCCCCCGGGGGTCGTCACTTCGGTCGCCCTGCCCTCGTCCATCACCGCCTCCGGGCCGCAGTATCCCGCTCCGGCGTGAAACCTTTTGCACGGCGCCTGCCTCTACCCGCGTGACAGCTGCCCCTGCCCTGGAGAGTCCTGTTGCGTCTCAAAGGTCCGACGCTCGTCGCGCTGGGCGCCTTCGTGGTCCTGGTCATCCTCTATGCGACCGACCAGATCGCGCCCGCCACGTCGGCCTACGAGGCCCAGCTGCGTCTCTGGCTCGCGGCCCGAGCCACCGGGGTCACGGCCCTGCTGCTGCTGACCGCGCAGGTCGTCCTGGGCCTGCTGCTCAGCCATCCCACCAACCAGTCCAGGTGGAAGCTGTCCAAGCGGCTCTTCCCGTGGCACGAGAACCTGCTCGTCTTCACGCTGGCCTTCCTGGCCGTACACATCGTCTTCCTGGTCCTCGACCCGTTCGCCGGTGTGGGCGTCGGCGGCGCGCTGATCCCGGGCCTCTCGAGTTACCGCACGGTACCGGTGGCGGTCGGGGTCGTGGCCCTCTACGCGCTGATCATCACCGGTCTCACCGCCCGCTACCCGAAGCGCCTGCCGACCGGCTGGTGGCTGAAGCTGCACCGCTTCTCGCTGCTCGTGCTGGTGGCGGCGTGGTGTCACGGCTTGTTCGCTGGCACTGACAGCCAGCCGTTCCTGCCCGTGTACCTGGGGGTCGGCGTGGTCGTCGTGCTGGCGGCGGCCTATCGCTACTGGGCCGTGCGGCGAGCCGTCGTCCGTGCCGTCGTCCATCGCCCGCCGGCCCACGCG
>JBIOID010000244.1:0-2549 GCA_044449585.1 Candidatus Limnocylindrales bacterium | reverse complement strand
GCCCGCAGGCGTTGAGCCGACCCCACCCACCGATCATCGTCGGCGGCGGCGGTGAGCGGAAGACGCTGCGCCTCGTCGCCCAGTACGCGGATGCGTGCAACATCTTCGGCGGCGCCGACAACATCCGCCACAAGCTGGCGGTGCTGAAAGAGCACTGCGAAGTCGTGGGGCGCGACTACGCCACCATCGAGAAGACCAACCTGACCGGGTTCGATATCTCGGCCGACGGCGGCGACCGCCGCCTCACCCCGGCCCAGCTGGTCGAGCGCATGGGGTCATGGGCGGACGCCGGCTCGCAGCACGCGATCTTCAGCCTCGATGGCGTGGAGGACCTGCGCAAGCTGGAGCTGATCGGGCGCGATGTGATCCCGCACATCCGCGACCTGGGTGATCCCAGCCCCATCGCCTGACGCAGCTCCGCCGCCGTCGCCGTCGTGGGGACCGCGATCGATACTCCCCAGGAGTATCCGCGGGATGATAGGATGAGGGCATGACAGAACGGTTCGGCGGGTTTTCGGGCATCACCATCATCGACGACACGGCGGCCTCGGCGACCGCCACCAGCGCGCGCCAGCCGGTCGGGCCGCGGGCCGACGGCGGTGCGCCGGTGGAAGCCAAGGTGGTCATCGTGGGGTCGGGTCCGGCCGGCCTGACGGCGGCCATCTACGCGGCACGGGCGAACCTGGCGCCGGTGGTCATCGCCGGTTACGTGCCGGGCGGCCAGCTGATGATCACCAGCGACGTGGAGAACTATCCGGGTTTCCCGGAGGGCATCCAGGGGCCGGAACTCATGGCTCTCTTCCGCGAACAGGCCACGCGTTTCGGCGCCCGCATCCTGGACGTGGATGTCGATCGCGTAGACCTCTCGGAGCGGCCCTTCCGGCTGTGGGCCAGCGGCGTCGAATACCGCGCCCAGGCGGTCATCGTCGCGACCGGCGCCTCCGCCCTGTGGCTGGGCCTTGACTCGGAGACGCGCCTGCGTGGCAAGGGCGTCAGCGCGTGCGCCACCTGTGACGGCTTCTTCTTCCGGGACAAGAAGGTGGCCGTGGTCGGGGGCGGAGACACGGCCCTGGAGGAAGCGACCTTCCTGACCCGCTTCGCGAGCGAGGTCGTGCTGATCCACCGGCGCGGTGACCTGCGCGGCAGCAAGATCATGCGCGACCGGGCTCTCGCCAACCCCAAGATCAGCGTGCGCTGGCACACCGCGATCGAGGAGGTCACGGGTGACCAGGTCGTGACGGGGCTCCGGCTGCGCGACACGCGCACCGGGGCGATGAGCGACGAAGCCGTCGACGGGCTGTTCGTGGCCATCGGTTACCAGCCCAACACCGCCGTGTTCCGCGACTGGCTGGAGATGGACGAGCATGGCTACCTCGTGGTCCATCACGAGACGGGCTCGCGCATCGAGGGCGTCTTCGTGGCCGGTGACGTGCACGACCACCGCTACCGGCAGGCCGTGACGGCGGCCGGCGACGGCTGTCGCGCCGCGATCGACGCGGAACGCTGGCTGGAGGTGGTCGAGGCGGGCGCCGAGGTCGGCGTGGCTACGCCGCTCACGACGGCCGCCCCCTGACCGGGCCGACGCCAGCCGGGCCAGCCCGGCGGGGACCGCGCCGCCTGGCCCTCCTGCCGCGGCTCGGCCTGGCGCCGTCGACCGCAGAGATCCTGAACGGCTTTCTCGATACCGCCCTGCCGGCGTCGCGGGGGGACGTGCTCGATGCCGGATGCGGTCGCGTCAGCGCCCTCGTCGCCTTCCGGCCGCGCATCGCGCGCCTCGTGGGCGTCGACATCCACGCCCCGCACCCGCCGCTGCCGTGGCTCGATGCGTTCCAGGTCGCGGACCTCTGCTCGGACGGTGACGCGTTCCCTGCCACCGGCTTCGACCTCGTGCTCTCATCCTTCACCTTCGAGCACCTGGCGGACGCCCCGGCGGCCATGGTCAACGTGCGCCGCTGGCTGCGGCCGGGCGGCACGGTCGTCATCACCACCGTCAACCGCGACCACCCGTTGGTGGGCGCCTATCTGTCGCTGCCGGCCCGCCTGCGCGACCCGCTGCAGCGCTTCGTGAAGGCCAGCGCGGCCGACGCCCATCCGCTGGTCGGCACGTGTAACACGCCGCGGCTCGTGCGCAAGGCGCTGGTCGACGCCGGTTTCGGCGCGATCGAGGTGCGCACGACCGGCCACCTCGCGCGCGCGTGGCAGCGCCGGCTGCCCAGCTACGCGCTGGGGCTGCTGGGCGACCTGGCCGCGCGGCCCTTCCCGGCGCGGCGCTCCACGATCGTCGCGCGCGCGTCGGTCATCGACTGCTGATGCGCTGCGCGTCGCGGCCCATCCGTCGATAATCCGCCGGTGCAGCCGACGGTCGACCCGCGCGGCCCTCGACCGACGAGTGGCGCGACCCCCCCGGGAACCCTGATCGCCCCCGTGCCCGCGCTGGCGGATGTGCGCGTGCGGCTCTTCCTGACCAGCGCGACGCTGCTCTTCGTCGAGCTCCTGCTCATCCGCTGGATCCCCTCGGAAGTCATCTACATCGGCTTCTTCTCCAACTT
>JBIOID010000243.1:0-2591 GCA_044449585.1 Candidatus Limnocylindrales bacterium | reverse complement strand
TGCCTGGACGGCCTGCTCTTCCCCGAGCGCACGCCCAAGCCCGCCCTGTGGGAGCACCGTCAGCTGGCCGCGCCGGTCCGCGTCGGTGCCACGCCGCGCATGCTGGCCGTCCACCAGGTGCAGGTGGAGAACCGCGCGGAGGCGCGCCGCCTCGACTGGCTGACGGCCCCCTGGGAGGTGGCGGAGGATGGCCGACCCATCGAGTCCGGTCCCCTCCCCCTGCCGGACCTGGCGCCCGGCGCGCGGGCGCCGGCCACGGTGCCCTGGACCTCGACGGGATCGGCGGGGGATGGCGAGCGATGGCTGACGATCCGCTTCCGGACCGTCGAGCCATCGGGCTGGGCACCCGCCGGCTTCGAGGTGGCCTGGGCACAGTTCCGCCTCGACCGGCCGACACGCGGCGCCGCCCCGGCCGCGGCGGCAGGGCCCGGGCCGGGCAGCGTGGCGCGCCCGGCGGCCATCCCGCTCGATGCCGACGGCCTGCTGGTCCACCCGCTGCTGGCCGCGCCGCCGACCATCAGCCTCTGGCGGGCACCGACCGACAACGATCGCATCGGCGGCATGGCCGATGCCTGGGCGGCGTGGGGCCTCGACGGGCTGGATCGGCACCTCGTGAGCATCGCGCGGGCGCCCGGCACGGTCACGGTGCGCAGCGTCTACACGACCGGCGGCGGCCATCGCGTGCCCCATCGGCAGACCATCGCCCGCCTCGCCGATGGCGGCTTCGAGGTAGCCGAAGCGGTGACCATCCCGGCCGCGCTGCGCGACGTCCCCCGGGTCGGCTCGGTCTGCGAGCTGGCCGCCGGTCTGGAGCACCTGACCTGGTTCGGGACCGGGCCGCACGAGACCTACCCGGACCGGGCGCGCGGCGCCCAGGTGGGCCGCTGGGTCTCGACGGTCGCCGACCAGACCGTGCCGTATATCCGGCCGCAGGAGAACGGCGGCCACGCCGCCGTGCGCTGGTTGGAGGTGCGCGACCGCGACCGTCGGCGAGGCTTGCGCCTGGAGCTCGACCGGCCGCGCCAGGTCTCGGCGACCCACTACCGCGACGCCGACCTCGCCCGGGCGACCCACTTCGACGAACTGACCCCCCAGGCCACGACGATCCTCCACGTCGACGCCGCCCACCGGGGCCTCGGCACGGCCAGCTGCGGGCCGGACACGCTGCCCGAGTACCTGATGGGCCCGGGGCGGTACCGCTGGGTGTGGCGCCTGGGGCCGCTCGAAGGCGGCTGAGATGCCCATCGAATGGCGCCCCCAGCCGCGCCAGCTGCATCTCACCAACGGGCGCCTGAGCTACGTCATAGGCGTCCTCGGCGACGACACGCTGGGCCATCTCTACCTGGGCCCGGCCCTCACCATGGGCCGCGACTATGCCCACCTGGGCACGCCGGGGTTCGCCGGTTTCGATGATCGCCTCGGCACGCCCGTCGCCCTCGAGACGCCCTTGGGTGGTGGTGGCGACTACCGGCTGCCGGCCGTGGCGGTCACGCTGGCCGACGGTTCGGGCATCCTTCACCTGGCCTTCACGGGGCACCACATCGCGGCCGGCAAGCCGCCCCTGCCCGGCCTGCCCTCCACCTACGTCGAGGATGACCGGGAAGCCGAGACCGTGACCGTGACCGTGCGCGACGAGGCGAGCGGCCTCGCGGTCGACATCGCCACCACCATCTTCCGGGACCACGATGCCCTGGCCCGCAGCGTGCGCTTCCGCAACGAGGGAACAGCGCCGATCCGGCTGCTGACGGCCGTCAGCTGGAGCCTGGACCTGCCCGACGCGGAGTGGGACCTGCTGCATCTCAGCGGGGCGTGGGCGCGGGAGCGCCACGTCGTGGCGCGACGCCTGGCGCCCGGCCGGCAAGGCATCGCCAGCACGCGCGGCGCATCCGGCCACGAGCACAACCCGTGCCTCGTGCTGCGCCGGCCGGGCACCGACGAGGAGCACGGCGCGGCGATCGGCCTGAGCCTGGTCTACTCGGGCAACTTCACGGCCGACGTGGAGGTCGAGCCGTACGGCACGGCCCGCGCGCGCATCGGCCTCAACCCGGACGGGTTCACCTGGTGGCTCGAGCCGGGCGCCGAGTTCGCGGCGCCGGAGGCCGTGCTGGTCTACTCCGGGGCCGGCCTCGGGGCGCTCAGTGAGACCTTCCACGGGTTGTACCGCACCCGTCTGGCCCGCGGCCCATGGCGCGACCGGGACCGACCGGTGCTGCTCAACAGCTGGGAGGGCGCCTACTTCGCCTTCGACGAGGATCGCCTGCTGGGCATGGCCACCGCGGCCGGCGAGCTGGGCATCGAGCTGTTCGTGCTCGACGACGGCTGGTTCGGCACCCGCGATGACGACACCACGTCGCTCGGCGACTGGGTGGTCGACGGTCGCAAGCTGCCGCACGGCCTGGATCCCCTGGCTCGCCGCATCGAGGCGCTCGGGCTGTCCTTCGGCCTGTGGATCGAGCCCGAGATGGTCAGCCCGCAGAGCCGCCTGTTCGAGGCGCACCCCGACTGGGCCATCGGCGTGCCGGGCCGCCCGCGCACGACATCGCGTCACCAGTACGTGCTCGACATGGGCCGTCCGGAGGTCGTGGACCACC
>JBIOID010000242.1:0-2626 GCA_044449585.1 Candidatus Limnocylindrales bacterium | reverse complement strand
TCTCAGGCACGGTCGGTCGGCCGTTCGTGGAGGGCGGCGAGACGGGCCGTCAGGCGTCGCTCCCGCTCGCCCAACCGGCTCTCGATATCGGGTGGGAAGAGGTAGGCGCCGGCCGCCTGGCGGACCCCGTAGGCGATGGCGATGGCGTACGAACGCTCGTGGCTGATCGAGACCGCCACCTGTCCCAGGCGCAGCTGCTCAGCGCGCAGGCGAGCACGCCCATGGAGCCGAACGGCCGGCTGGCCCGTGGGCAGGCGCACGATCTCGATATCCCGCCAGCCCACGCCCCGCACGCCCAGGCCGAGCACCTTGCTGACGGCCTCCTTGGCCGCCCAGCGGCCGGCGAACGTCTCCGGCCGACCGCGCACGTATGCCGCCTCGGCCGGTGTCAGGACGCGGCGGGCGAACCGGGCCCCGAACCGCTCGAGTGCCGCACGGATGCGCGCCACCTCGATGATGTCGATGCCCAGCTCGGTCGTGCCCTCCGGCACGGCCATCGCCGGGCCCGCGGCCGCACTGGGCTGGCGGGCCGCCACGGGCTACTCGACGGTGACCGACTTGGCCAGGTTGCGCGGCTGGTCCACGTCCGTGCCCCTGGCCACCGCCGTGTGATACGCGAAGAGCTGGAGCGGGATCACGGCCAGGATCGGGCTGAGGGCCTCCAGCGTATCGGGCACCCACAGCACGTCGTCGGCGTACGGCGCCACAGCGTCATCGCCCTCGGTGGCCACGGCCAGCACGCGCGCATCGCGGGCGCGACCCTCCATGACGTTGCTGATCAGCTTGTCCTGGAGGGCCGATCGCGTCGCCACCGCGACCAGCGGCACCTCCACGTCGAGCAACGAGATGGGCCCGTGCTTCAGCTCGCCGGCGGCATAGCCCTCGGCGTGCACGTAGCTCACTTCCTTGAGCTTGAGGGCGCCCTCCAGCGCGACCGGGAAGCCGACCCCCCGACCCACGAACATGAAGCCGCGCGAGTTGACGTAGCGACGGGCCAGGGCCCGCGCCGGCGCGGCCATCTCGAGGGCTCGCTGGGCCTGATCCGGAAGGGCCCGCAGGGCGGTCACAAGCTCCTGCTCGCGTGCCGGCTCGAGGCGCCCGCGCAGCTTGGCCAGGGCGGCCGTCAGCAGCACCAGCGTGGTGACCTGCGTGACGAACGTCTTGGTCGCGACCACGGCGATCTCCGGTCCGGCCTGCAGGAACAGGACGGCGTCGGCATCGCGGGTGATGGCCGAGCCGATGGTGTTGGTGATGGCGATGACCGGCGCCCCCTGCTCGCGGGCGTAGCGGACCGGGGCGATCGTGTCGGCCGTCTCCCCCGATTGCGTCACCGCCACGACCAGCGTGCGGGCGTCCAGCGGCGGCGGGCTGTAGCGGAACTCCGAGCCGACGGTGGCGCGGGCCGGCAGCCCGGTCCAGTCCTGCATCAGGTACGCGGCGACGCACGCGGCGTAGTAGGCACTGCCGCAGGCGACCAGTTCCACGCGGTCGATGTCGCGCAACCGGTCGAGCAGCGGCGCCAGCTCGTCGAGCACGATGCCCTGGCCCTGCAGGCGACCGGCGATGGCCGAGCGGATGGCCTGCGGCTGCTCGTGCATCTCCTTGAGCATGAAGTGCGGATAGCCGCCCTTCTCGGCCGCCTCGATGTCCCAGTCGACGGTGTGCACCGGCCGCTCGCGGGGCGACCCGTCGAGCGCGGTGATGACCGCCCCGGACGCCGTCAGGTCAGCCACGTCCCCCTCCTCCAGGAAGATGACGCGCTTGGTGTGGGCGAGGACCGCGGCCACGTCGGAGGCCAGGAACGTCTCCCCGTCGCCCAGGCCGACGATGAGCGGCACGTTCATCCGCGCCCCGACCAGGCGGTCCGGCTCGCGGCGGTGCATGACGGCCACGGCATAGGCCCCGTGCGCCTGGGCCAGGGCCTCGCGCACGGCCGTCGCCAGGTCGCCCCGGTAGGCCTCTTCGATGAGGTGCGCGAGCGCCTCGGTGTCGGTCTCCGAACGCAGGTCGTGGCCGCGTGCCGCAAGACCCTCGCGCAGCGCCCGGAAGTTCTCGATGATGCCGTTGTGGATGACCGTGATGTCGCCCGTGCAGTCGACATGGGGATGCGCATTGAGGTCGTTCGGACGGCCGTGGGTCGCCCAGCGCGTGTGGGCCAGGCCGACCGCGGCCGAGGGCGTCGCATCGGCCAGGGCCGTGCGCAGGATGGCCAGCTTGCCCGCCCGCTTCTCCACGAAGAGGTCCCCCGCGGCCGTGACGAGGGCGATGCCGGCCGAGTCGTAGCCGCGGTATTCGAGGCGAGCCAGACCATCCAGCAGGATGGGCGCGGCCTCACGCGGCCCGATGTACCCGACGATGCCACACATCGCGATGAGCGCTCCTTCGTCTGCCTGGGACGCGTCAGTTTAGGCGGTCGACGGCCAGGGCCGCCAATGCATCGGCCATCTGGCCGATGCGGTCCGCGTCGCGCCCTTCGATCATCACGCGCAGGGCGGCCTCCGTGCCCGACGGTCGGACCAGGACACGACCCCGACCGGCCAGCTCCGCCTCGGCGGCCCGGACGGCATCAGCCAGGTGGGGGTCGGCGTCCCACTGCTCCTTGTGACGGACCGGCACGGTCCGTTGT
>JBIOID010000241.1:0-2662 GCA_044449585.1 Candidatus Limnocylindrales bacterium | reverse complement strand
GGCACCGTGGCCAGCCCCTCGAGCATGCCGGCCGCGACCTCACCGGTGTAGGCCCCGGCCGCTTCGTGGTGGACGGTCTGGGCCCCGACCGCGACGGCCTGGCCGACGAGCGCGTCGCGCACGGCCGCCAGGGCCACGAAGGGCGGGCAGATCACGCGCACCACGGAGGCCTCCTGCGTGGCCGCCGCGATGACCGCCGCCAGGGCCCCCGCCTGGGACGGGGTGCCATGCATCTTCCAGTTGGCAGCGATGATCACCGGCCGCATCGTGCCCATCATGGCAGCGCGGCACGCTTGCCGTGGCGGCGCCCCGGGGCATCGGCGCCGCCGCCGGCCGCCTGCGCCTCCAGGCGTCCCAGGGCGCGCTGGACGCTGGCCCTGGTAAGGCTCGTCTCCTGGGCCAGCTCGGCCAGCGACGCTTCCGGGGCCGTCAGACGAGCCCGTGCGACGGCGCGCACGCGGGCCGGCTCCTGCGCGAGACGACCGTCCTCGGCGAGGAGCTCGATGGCCGCCCGCTGGCGCGCCGCCGAGGCCGCGACCCGGGCCAGGTTGGCGGTCTCGGCGTTGAGGGCCCGGTTGAGCTGACCATGCAGGGCGCGTGCCACGAGCCGCGTCTCCAGCTCGAGCAGCGCCGCCGAGGCACCGGCTGCCTGCAGGAAGCGGACGACCGTCTCGGTCCGCTTCCAGGTCACCACGGCGGTTCCCCGCCGCATCCGGCGGGCGGCGGGCAGGCCCAGCTCGGCCAGGCGGTCGCTGAGCGTCGCGGCCTCCGCGACCGGGACCACGAACTCGAGATGGGTGCGCCCGGCGGAGAGGCTCAGGGAGCCCCGGGCCAGGAACAGCCCGCGCAGGTAGGCGATGCGGCAGTGCGCAGCGGCGCTCGTCCAGTCGAACGGTCGGCGTGGGCTCCGTTCCAGGCGGACGGCCAGGCGCGCCACCGCGGCCGACGGCGCCTCCCCCGTGGCAGCCGGTCCCAGGCCGGCCCATTCGGCGGCGCGACAGCACGCTCGCGCGGGATCGATGGCGGCCAGCTCGCTGCGCAGGGCCGCGACGAGGTCGCGGGCCAGCCGGTCACCGGGTGACCGGCTGCGTCCTATCGGCGCAAGGGCCGTGCCCAGCTCAGGCCGTCCGCGCCACGCGCGGGGCGGTCGCCGCGGCGCCCGGCTCGAGGAGGGCCACCAGCGCCTCCGCCAGGTGCTCGGGGTCGTGGTAGTGGCCATTGCGGTGGTCGATCACGTCACCCAGCACGAGGCGGGGCCGCAGGTCCGGGCTCGGCGTCAGGTCGAGCCGCACGGGCGTCACGGGCCAGCCCTCCGGGGCCCTGGAGGCCGGCGTGTCATTGGCGATCACCACATCGATCGACTCGAGCACACCGTGGGCCTGGAGCGCCGCCAGGTGGTCCGACAGGGCGAGGCCTTCCGTCTCGCCCTGCTGGGTGGCCACGTTGGCGACGTAGACGCGCAGGGCTCGCGTGGCCAGCATGGCCGCCCGGATCTCCGGGATGAGCAGGCTCGGCATCAGGCTCGTGTACAGGCTGCCCGGCCCGACGACGACCAGGTCGGCGGCGGCGATGGCCTCGGTCGCCTCGGCCGTCGCGTGCACGTCGGCGGGCGTGATCCACACGCGACGGATGGCGCTGGCGCGCCCGATCCGCGACTGCCCGTCGAGGCGGCGGCCGTCGATCAGTTCGGCGTGCAGGGTGAGGGGCACGGGCGCGGCCGGCACGACCTGCCCACGCACGGCCAGGACCCGGTTGGACTGGCGGACGCCCTCCTCGAAGTCGCCTTCGATGTCACTCAGGGCGGCGATCAGCAGGTTGCCGAAGGCGTGCCCGGTGACCCGGTCCGCGCCCTCCGACCCGGTCGGGAAGCGGTACTGCAGCAGGCGCGTCATGACCGGTTCGGCATCGGCCAGGGCGGCGATGCAGTTGCGGATGTCGCCGACCGGGGCGATGCCCAGTTCGTCCCGCAGGCGGCCCGACGACCCGCCATCGTCGGCCACGGCCACCACGGCCGTGATGTTGCTGGTGTGGATCTTCAGGCCGCGCAACAGCGTCGAGAGACCCGTCCCGCCGCCGATCGCCACGACCCGCGGGCCGCGGGCCAGCGAGCGCTTCTGGTAGATCAGCTCGACCAGCGGCTCACGCCGTCGTTCGAAGGGCGCCAACAGGGCGCCCAGGAGGCGCCACAGGCCGTAGCTGAAGACGGCCACCCCGGCGCCCACCAGGACGATCGGCCGCAGCGCGAGGGGCAGGAACTGGAGCGTGAGCCACCACAGGACCGGTGACTGGGTGGGGTCGTCGGGCGCCAGGTCGCGATACAACTGGCGCAACACCAGCGCGCCGGCGAAGGCGACGAGCGCCTCACCGACGAGGACCAGGACGAGCCACCGCTTGAGACCCATGCCCGGGCGCAGCCAGCGTCGATAGCGCGCCCAGCGGCTCTCGTCCGCCGGCTTCATGCCTTGTCCAGCTCGCGATGCCACACGCTCACCGGCCCGTGCCCGGCGGCGCGCAACTCGGTCGCCAGCTCCTCCGCGATGGTGATCGAGCGGTGGTAGCCGCCGGTACAGCCGATGGCGATGGTCAGGCGCGTCTTGCCCTCGGCCTCGTAGGCCGGGATGGCGAAGGCCAGGAAGTCGCGCACGATGGCCAGGAAGCGCTG
>JBIOID010000240.1:0-2672 GCA_044449585.1 Candidatus Limnocylindrales bacterium | reverse complement strand
GTGCTGAACCACCCGGGGCCCGGTCCCGAGCGGCTGCGCCTGCGCGGCCTGGACCCGCGCGCCGAGTACCGGGTGACGTGCTGGCCGGCAGTTGATGATGCCTCGTCCCGACGCAACGAGGGCCGACGCGGTGGTGACGAGCTGATGGCCGCCGGGTTGGTCCTGGATGCCGAGGCCGCGGAGGTCGCCGCGCGGGGCGACTACTGGTCGCGGCTGTTCGTGCTCGAGCTGGTCCAGCCGGCGACCCGTTCGACGCCGGCGTAGACATTGAAGCGGTCGCCGCGCAGGAAGCCGACCAGCGTCAGCCCGAACGTGTGCGCGACGTGCACGGCCAGGCTGGACGGGGCGGAGACGGCGGCCATCAGCGGCACGCCAGAGGCCACGGCCTTGTGGACCAGCTCGAAGGACGCGCGGCCGCTGACCATCAGGGCCTGATCGCGGAGGGGCAGGTCGCCTCGCAGCAGGGCACCGCCGATCAGCTTGTCGACGGCGTTGTGTCGGCCGACATCCTCCCGCAGCCGCTGCAGGTGGCCCCCGCGGTCGAACAGGCCGGCCGCATGCAGCCCGCCGGTCAGGTCGAAGGTCGCCTGCGCAGCTCGCAACGCCGGGCCCATGGCGACGAGCGCGGCCGGCTCGAAGATCGGCCCAGCGGCGAGCGGTGCAAGGTCCTCGCGCAGCGCGTCGAGTGCGGCGGCCCCGCAGATGCCGCAGGCGCTGCTCGCCACCAGGTTGCGCTGCCAGCCGACCGGCCCGCCCGCGCGCGGCCGCGCCAGCTGCAGCTCGACCAGGTTCTCCGCCTCCGGCAGCGCCCGGATGGGGAACCGCGATGGTTCGCCCGGCAGGCCCGATGCCGCGACGGCTGCCCCGGCGATGTCGGTCGCGCCACGGATGAGGCCCTCGACGAAGAGCAGGCCCAGGACCAGCTCCAGGTCGTGACCGGGCGTGCGCATGACCACCGCGAACGGTTCGCCATCGAGCACGATCTGCAGTGGCTCTTCTGCCGCGACCAGGTCATCGGCCTCGAGCGCCGCGGCGGGGCTGTCGCGGCCATCGGGCCCTGCGGTCCAGCGGATGACCCGCGCGGGACGGGATGACCCGGGCCCGCGCTCGACGAACGGCGAGGGGCGGTCGCTCACCGCCCGATCATACGAGCGGCCAGCCGGCGATCATGCGCCGGCGCGCGGGCGTCCTCGCCGGGTGCGCCGCTCCGGCGTCATGAGGCCGACCACGAAGCCCGTCCCGTGCTTGCGCACGGCCACCTCGGTGCCCAGGGTCGCAGCCACGCGAAGGAGGCGCTGGCGGACGGTCGGTGCCTTGTCGGTCGGCCCGAGGGCCACCTCGAAGACGTCGTCCGGCCCTTTCAGCTGGCGGATCAGCCGCGCGTACTGGCGCTCCTCACGCTCGCGCGGCGTGAGGGCCTTGCGCGTCGCACGCTGCTGGGGCCGGTCGATGAGCGTCCGATCGACGCGACGGATCTTGACCATGGGCGGATCGCCTCCGATTCACAACAGGCCGCGGCAGCGGATGATCACCGACGATACGTCCCGCGACCGATGCCCGCAAGTCAGCTACGCTCAGCCGAGCGCGCGCCGGGCGCTTCGGGAACGAAAGACGTGATCGCACGTCACGGCGTCTGGTATGAAAGTCCGTGCGAAAGACATCGCGCCACCGGGTGCCCCGTCGCGCGAATACGGCGCCGGTGCGGGTCAACGGCACGACGCGTCGGAGGCGAGCATGAAGGTCGGCATCATCGCGCCACAGGGCTGGACGGGCGAGTTCGACGGATGGGCGGCCGGACCGGCGTGGGCGCGCACGGTGGCCGTGGCCCAGCAGGCCGAAGACCTCGGCTTCGAATCGGTCTGGCTGTTCGACCATTTTCAGACCGTGCCCCGGCCGACCGACGAGATCACGTTCGAGTCATTCACCAGCCTCGCGGCCCTGGCGGCGCTGACGTCGCGCGTGCGCCTGGGCCACATCGTCATCTGCACCGGTTTTCGCAACCCGGCCCTGACGGCCAAGATGATCAGCACCATGGACGTGATCAGTGGCGGGCGCATGGAGTTGGGCATCGGCGCCGGTTGGAAACGCGACGAGTGGCTGGCGTACGGCTATGGCTTCCCGGACACGAAGGCGCGGCTGGCCGCGTTGGGCGACCACCTGGCGGTCATCACGGCCATGCTCGCGCCGGGCCGGAACACGCATGCCACCGTGACCGGCGCGCACGCCAGCGTGACCAACGCGATCAACGTCCCCAAGCCGCTGCAGCAGCCGCACGTGCCGATCATGGTCGGGGGCAACGGACCCACCGTGACCTGGCGGCTGGCCGCGCGGTATGCCGATGAGTTGAACCTCGATGGCCTGACGCCCGACGAGGTGGCGGCCGCGCTGCCGGTGATCGCCGCCCGATGCGAAGAGATCGGGCGCGACCCGGCCAGCCTGCGGGTCAGCATCCACATCTGGTGGGGTTCGGCCATGCCGGGGGGTCAGGCGCGGGTCGACCTGCTCGGTCGCTACGCCGAGGTGGGTGTGTACCGGGTCATGGAACTGCTGAGGGCGAGCACCAGGAGCGACGAAGCGCTGGAGGCGTACGCGACCGACTGTCGGGCGGCCGGAGTGGAGCTGGCGACCGCCTGACGGTCGGGCGACCGGAGCGCCCGTCAGCCCTGGTCGAT
>JBIOID010000239.1:0-2725 GCA_044449585.1 Candidatus Limnocylindrales bacterium | reverse complement strand
GCGTGGATCGATCGGGCAGCCGCGCAGCTCCGCGTCGACGGTCACGTGATCGGCGATCGGGGTGCTCGTGGCCAGCGCGTCGATGAAGCTTGGCTGCGGATAGACCGCCGCCCGCCAGGCATCGCCGTCGGCCCAGTTGCGCAGGGCCTGGATGCCGCCGGTCGTCGCGCACGCTCCGATGACCACCAGCCGCGCCGCCTGCCGCCGCAGCTCGGCGATGCGCAGGGCCTGATCGGGCGTGGCCACCGACCCCTCCACCAGCAACAGGTCGAAGGGTCCACCCGAGCGCGGCGAGAGGACCTCCGCGAACTCCACGATGGAGACGCGTTCGGCGAGCGCCAGGAGGACCTCGTGCAGCCCGACCAGCGTGAGCTGGCAACCCCCGCACGACGTGAACCGGGCGATCCCCACGCGCAGTTCGGGCTTCAACCTGCCATGCGGCATCAGAGACCCTCCCGGCCGAAGGCGTCGCCGAGTTCGGCTAGCGAGAAGACGGGCCCGTCGCGACAGACGAACACCCGACCCAGCTGACAGTGGCCGCACAGCCCGACGCCGCACTCCATGTGGCGCTCCATGGTCACCCACGTGCGCTCACGCGAGACGCCGCGCTCGGCCAGGGTGCTGGCGACTGCCTGCATCATGCGCTCCGGGCCGCACACGAAGGCGACCGCATCACGCCCGTCCCAGTTCTCGTCGAACAGGTGGGTCACGATGCCCACCCGGCCGTACCAGTCGGCTGCCGCGCGGTCGACGATCTCGGCGAAGCCCGCGCCGAGGTCCGACGACCAGGTCGGCAGGTCGGCCGTGAAGAGCCGATCGCCCGGCGTGCGTGCGCCCAGGTACAGCCGTACCGACGGCGGCCGCACGGGCATCGCCAGCACCGCCTCGATGAGCGGCCGCAAGGGCGCCAGGCCGAGGCCGCCGGCCACCAGGATGAGCTCACGGCGGGCGACCTCGTGCAGCGGCCAGCCCCGTCCCAGGGGCCCGCGCAGTGACACCTGCGCGCCCGGCCCGAGCGTGGTCAGGGCCTTCGTCGCCGGGCCGGCCGCCCGGATGGTCAGTTCCAGGAACGTGCCGCCCAGGCGCGAGATCGAGACGGGCACGGCCGGGAAGGCCGGCTGCTCGACCATCACGAACTGGCCCGGGTGGGCCGCCAGGAGGCGTGCGTCGAGATCGGCCAGGTGGAGCGTGACCGTGTCCGGGGTCTCTCGCCTGACGGCGGTCACCGTGGCCGGCCGGAACTCGGCGCCGGTGACCGCAGGGGCAGGGGCGACGGGCGGGGTAGGAAACGCCAGGACGGGCAGGGCGCGCCCCACCGTCGACATCGCGGCCGGGATCGGCACCGGCGCCGGGGCGATCGTGGCGAGCTCCTGGCGGACGTCGATGCCGACCGGGCACCAGGTCACGCAGCGGCCGCAACCGACGCAGCCGAAGGAGCCGAACTGGTCGACCCAGGTCGCGAACTTGTGGGTCAGCCACTGGCGGTAGCGATCCTGGTGGCGAGGTCGGAAGTCGCCACCCGCGACGCGCGCGAAGGTCGGCGAGAAGCAGGAATCCAGGTGGCGCTCCGCGGTGCTCTCGAGGCCATCGAGATCGCTCACCTGACCGACGCTGGTGCAGAAGCAGGTGGGGCAGACGAGGGTGCAGTTGGCGCACCCCAGACAGCGCTCGGCGACGTCGATCCAGCCCGCGTCGTCCAGCTTCGCCAGGAGCCGTTCCGGCAAACCCTCCGTGGCCACCGGATGGCCGATCTGGCGACGTACGGCTGCCACGGCCTCCTGGGCCTCCGTCCGGCGCTCGGGCGGCGCCTCCACCACGGGCAGCCGCGCCAGGACGCGCTCGCCGGCGGCCGATCCGGCCTCCACCAGGAACCCGTCGGGCACCTCCGTGAGCGCCAGGTCGTAGCCCTTGCTGACCTCGGGGCCGGTGCCCATCGAGGTGCAGAAGCAGGTCGAGGCGGCGACGGTGCACTGGACCGCGACGATGAAGTTGGTGCGGCGGCGCGCGACGTAGTCGGCATCGGCCACCGGCCCGTCGCGCAGGACACGATCCTGCACGGCGATGCCGGCCAGCTCGCACCCGCGCACGCCCAGAAAGGCCATCGGCGCGGTGTCCGGCACGATGGTCTCCGTCTTCACCGTCCCGTCGACGTGGCGCGACCGCCACTGGGGCACGGTGGACGGGAACGTGTAGCGCTTCCAGCTGGTCGGGCCGACGACGTAGCCGAAGCTGCGCTCGTCGTCGCGGCGCACCAGGCGGTAGCGGCCGGGCGACTGCTCGTCGCCCCAGCCGACCGGCAGGTCGGCCGCATGCTCGATCTCGTCGTAGACGATCGCCCCGTCAGCGATGGTCGGACCGATGACCCGCCACCCGTCCGTGCGGAGGGCCTCGATCAGCACCTCCAGGCCCGGACGGGCCATGAAAGCCGGTGGCGTGGTGGTCACTTCCATCCGGTGCCTCCTTCGCCGGCGAACAGGTCCAGCAGCTGCAAGCGCGTCGCCTGGAGCCGCCGCGAGACGGCCGCCAATAGACGCGGGTAGACGACCGCGGCCAGCAGGGGGTCTTCGGCCAGGGCGGTGCGCAGAGCGGCCGCATCGTAGGCGATGGCCTCGGTCGGCTCGACCGCCACGATGGTCGACGACGCGCGGTAGGGCGGCACCACGGCCGACCAGTCGAACACGTCGCCCGGCTCGACCGTGAGGATCGTCAGCTGGCCGCGACCGGG
>JBIOID010000238.1:0-2741 GCA_044449585.1 Candidatus Limnocylindrales bacterium | reverse complement strand
ACGGCCAGCGTTACGACGATGTGGTGTTCGACCACTCGGCCGCCTTCGCCTCGTGGGGGCCGGTGGTCGTCGAACTCGGCCAGGTCCACGCGATCGACGGCCGCCTCGCGGCCGCGTACGGCATAAACGGCATAAACGGCATAAACGGCATAAACCCGGCCGCGAACGGCACAAACCCAGGCGCGGTCAGCCACGTCTCCTGGGTGGTGCCGGACCTAACCCAGGAGAGCGCGCGGCTGGCCCGGCTGGGATGTCGGCTGATCAACACGGCGCGGTCGGGCCCGATCTCGGTCGCCTGGCACCACGGGGGGCCGCTGTTCCCCCATCCGATCGAGTTGCACCAGCACAACGACGTCATCGCCGGCATGCACGACCGCCTGGTCGCACTGCGCCCTAGCGACGACCGCTGACACCTTGGGGCGCGAGTAAAACCTGGACCGTTCGGTACAAAGATCTTCCTAGATAACCAGAGGGAACATGGCACCTACCGCTATCCCGGGCTTCAGCGGCACGGTGATCCGCCCGCACGAGGCCGGCTACGACGCCGCCCGCGCGATCTGGAACGCCATGCACGACCGCCGGCCGGCACTGATGGCCCGGCCGCAGTCGGCGCCGGACGTGGCCGCAGCCATCCGCTACGCGCGCGCCGAGGGCCTGCTGATCGCGGTCCGCGGCGGCGGGCACTCGATGCCCGGGCACAGCGTCTGCGACGACGGCATCGTGATCGACCTGCGCGCGCTCAACCAGGTCCGGGTCGACCCGCTAGCACGAACGGCCGTGGTCGGCGGCGGGACGCTGCTCGGGGAGGTCGACCGCTCCACCCAGCAGCACGGCCTGGTCCTGCCGGCCGGCGTCGTGAGCCACACCGGCGCGGGCGGCCTCACGCTCGGCGGCGGCGTCGGCCGCCTGATGCGGCGTTTCGGCCTGACCATCGACAGCCTGCAATCCGCGCAGGTCGTCACCGCCGACGGCGAGATCCTGCGTGCGTCACCGGACGAGCACGCCGAACTGTTCTGGGCGCTGCGTGGTGGCGGCGGCAACTTCGGCATCGTTACCGAGTTCGAGTTCGCGCTGCACGAGCTATCCGAGCTCCTCATCCTGGCCACCTTCCACCCGCTCGCCGACGCACGCCAGGTGATCGAGCGCGGCCGGCGCGAGATGGCGGACCCCGCGGCCCGCGACGAGCTGCTGTGGACGAGCTTCCTGCGGCGCGCCAGCGACGTGGCGTGGATGACACCCGAACTCATCGGCCGGCCCGGCATCATGTCGCTCGTCGAGTGGTCGGGCGACCCCCAACAGGGCCGGGCCGTGCTGGCCAAGATCCGAGAGGAGCTGCAGCCGGCCGCGAGCGACCTGTCGGTCGTGCCCTTCCTGGTCATGCAGACGATCACCGACGACCTGTTCGCCCATGGCCTGCGCACCTACATCAAGGCCGGCTTCGCCGACGACCTGCCCGACGGGCTGATCGACGTGCTGCTCGAGCGCGCGGCGTCTATCGGTTCGCCGATCTCCCAGGTGGAGCTGCTGGCGCTGGGCGGCGCGATCGCCCGGGTGGACTCTGAGGCGACGGCGTTCCCGTTCCGCCAGGCGCGCTGGCTGATCAACATCCCGGCCACCTGGCGTGAGGCCGCCGACGACGAGCGCGAGATCGCCTGGGCCCGCGCGACCTATGCCGCCGTCAAGCCGTACCTGAGCGAAGGCAACTACGTCAACTTCATGGGCGACGACGAGGACGACACGGCCGCGGGCGCGTACGGGCGCACGATCGAGCGCCTGGCGCGAATCAAGGCGGTCTATGACCCGGATAACGTCTTCCAGCTCAACCAGAACATCAAGCCGGCTGCGAGCGGGACATGACCGGGGCGATCAGCGCCGCCGCCGAGGTCCAGCGCCGCTTGTGGGGCACCAACCCGCGTGCGTGGGCGGACCTGGCCGAGGCGCACAACCGCCCGCTGTTCGAGGCCGTGCTCGACGCCGCGGGCGTCGGCCCGGGCACTCGCGTGCTCGACGTGGGCTGCGGATCCGGGCTCACGCTCGTGCTGGCCGCCCAGCGCGGCGCGACGCCCAGCGGCCTGGACGTCAGCCCAGGCCTGCTGGGCCTAGCCCGTGACCGGCTCCCAGCGGCCGACCTGCGCGAAGGCGACATGGAGTCCTTGCCGCATCGCGACGCCGCGTTCGATGCGGTGATCGGTGTCAACGCGTTCCAGTTCGCCGGCGACCCGCGGCGGGCGCTGCGCGAAGCGGCCCGCGTCGTTCGGCCCGGCGGCCGCGTGGTGGCCAGCCTGTTCGCGGCGCCCGAGCGCTCCCAGGGTACGGTCGTGCACGAGGCCATGAGCGCGCTCATCCCGCCCGAGCAGGCGGCCGACCACGCTCCGTACGCCCTGTCGGCGCCAGGCAACCTGGAGGCTGCCCTCGCGGACGCTGGCCTGAACATAGTTGATAGCGGCGAGGTCGTGTGCTACTGGCGCTACGCCTCGATGGACGACGCCGTCGGCGGCCTGCTGTGCTCCGCGGGCGGCGCCCGCGCCATCCAAGCCGCGGGCGAGCGCGCGGTCCGCGACGTCCTGCAGCGAACCCTCGCGCGGTTCCAGGACCCGCAGACCAGCGTCGTCACCATGCGGAACACGTTCCGCTGGGTCGCGGCAGGCCGGTGATCCGCCGTGGTCCTCCCCGCCGCATCCTCAGGGCCCGCCGACCGCGTTGGCCCGCGCGATCGCGGAGTACACGGCCGCGCTCGGCTT
>JBIOID010000237.1:0-2741 GCA_044449585.1 Candidatus Limnocylindrales bacterium | reverse complement strand
GGCATGAGCTGCGGGGCGGGGCGGGCCGCGGCCGCGGGCGCGGCCCGCTCCGCCGATGCCCGCGCCGCCTCCGCCCCCTCGGCGATCAAAGCCGCCACGGCCGGCGGCAGGTCGGCCGACGGCGGCTCGAGCTCCGGCGTGGCGCTGGCGGCGCCCGCCTCGATGGGCACCGCGGCAAGGTCGGTCCCCGGCGCCGCGGTCACCCGGGTGGTGACCTCGCCGTCCGTCCAGTCCAGGCGCAGCGTGATCTGGGTCGCGCCCGCCGACAGGTAGCCGGTCAGGGCTTCGTCGGTGCAGCGGAAGAGCGCGCTCTCCAGCTCGTCCGGCAGCCGGCGATCGGCGCCCACGGAGTCGAAGTCGATAGTCACGTTGGCGCGCCGGCCACGGTCGCGCGCCGCCCGCCGCAGCGTCGGCACCAGCCCCAGGTCGTCGAGCACCATGGGTCGCACGTCGAAGATGAAGGACTTCGTGGCTTCCAGGGTATGTTCGACCATGGCCACCAGCTGGTCCACCTCGGTGGCCGCCCGGGCCGAATCGCTGGTCATGAGGCGCTGCACGATCTGGGCCTGCAGGGTGATATTGGTCAGGCTCTGGGCAGGCCCGTCGTGCATCGCCCGCGCGATGCCGCGGCGCAGTTCCTCCTGGGCTTCCATGACCCCGAGGTCGCTGGTCTCATGGGCGGGCCCACCCTCGCCCCCCGCGCCGAGGGCAGCGGCGCCCGGCCGGTCGCCCGTGGCCTGGAGCGGCACGTGGCTGCCGGGCGGGAGCGCGTCCAGCTGGCTGGCCACGTCGGCCAGGCGGTCGCGCATGCGCGCGACGGTCTTCTGCTTGCCTTCCAGGACGTCGATCTGGCCCTCCATGAGGGCCGCGCGCCGCGTGGCCGTGATGAGCGCCGCGTGGGCCTGCGCCAGGTCGTCCGGTGACACCTCGCGGCGCGCCTGCTGCAGCTCGGTCAGGCGCTGCTCCGCGGTCGAGCGGCGCGCCTCGTGGCGAGTCGCCTCGGTGCGCGCCTGGCCGATGAGCAGGTCGATCTCGTCCAGCTCACGCCCCAACCGGCCGACTTCCTCGGCCAGCTCGGCCGCCAGGCGCATCTGGACGTCACCCGCAGGCTCCTGCTCGGCCATCAATCCTCCGGCATGCGGATCCAGCCCTGCTTCATGGCGTACACGACGGCCTGCGTGCGGTCGTTGACCGACAGCTTGCGCAGGATCGAACTCATGTGGTTCTTGACCGTCTGCTCGCTGATGGACAGGGCGTAGGCGACCTGCTTGTTGGTCATGCCCTGGGCGATGTTGTCCAGGATCTCCACCTCGCGCGGTGACAGCGGGGCGAAGATGGGCGTGTCCGACTGGCCGTAGACGGCCAGGTCGCGGAACTCCTTGAGCACCCGGCTGGCGACGCTCGGCTTGGCGAAGACCTTGTCGTTGATGAGGTACTCGCCGGCCCCGACCCGGCGGATGATGGTCACCAGGTCGTCCGGCCCGACGTCCTTGAGGATGAACGCTGCGGCGCCGGCCTTGATGGCGTCGAAGAGCTGATCCTCGTCCTCCGACATGGCCAGGCAGATGATGCCCACGCTGGGCAGCTCGCGCTTGATGCGCTGCGTGATCTCGATGCCGCCGGGCGCCGGCAGGGAGAGGTCCATCAGGATGATGTCGGGCGTTTCCGCCTGCGCCAGCTCGAAGGCCCGGCGCGGGTCCTCCGCCTCACCCACGATGTCGAAGTCCTGCTCGCGCAGGAGGATCTCGCGGATCCCCACGCGGAACATCGGGTGGTCATCGACGATGAGGATCTTGGTCTGCTGGTCCGCCGCGCCGCGTCGATCGGGACCGCCCCGTCGGCGCTCTGAGCCGCTGTAGTCGTGGGCCATGGCGTGCCGCTCCTTCCCTAACTCAGCGTGATGGTAAGCCGAACCGTCGTGCCGCTGTCAGCGACGGCGTGGATGTCGAACTGCGCGCCGATCATGGCGGCGCGTTCCTGCATGAAGCGCAGGCCGAAATGACCTCCGCCGCCGGGTCGGCCGGCAGCCGCGTCGTGGGCCTGCCATCCCCGGCCGTCATCGGTCACCTCCAGGATCCAGTGCGGCGATGACCCATCGGCCGCCGGCTCGTGACGGGTGGTCACCCGGACGTGATGGGCATGGGCATGCTTGTGGACGTTGCGCAGCGCCTCCTGGGCGACGCGCAGCACCACCGTCTGGCGTGTCTCGTCGAGCAGGTCGTCCGGCGCGGCCAGGTCCAGTTCCACGGCCGGCCCGCCGGACCCGGCCAGCTGGACGGCGGACTCGCTCAGCGCACGGTCGAGGCCCATCTCCTCCAGCAGCGGTGGGCGCAGCTGGTTGATGAAGCTGCGCAGGTCCGCCAGCTCGTCGCGCAACTGGTCGCGCAGGGCGCGCAGCTCCTCGACCGCCTGGTCGGGCCGCGTCTCCAGGGCCCGCCGGATGATGTCGACCTGGAAGATGGCGTTGGCCATCGCCTGGGCCGGACCGTCGTGGATCTCCTGCGCGAGCCGGGCGCGTTCCGACTCCTGGGCCGCGAGCAAGAGGAGGCGTTGCTCCGGGTCGGCCGTCTCGAGCCGCGGGGCACCATGGGCGCCCTGCTCCAGGAAGCGGCGATCGGCCTCCAGCCCGCGCAGCGCGGACTCGAAGCGCGTGGCGACGGCCCGGTCGGTCGCGGCCGCCGCCAGGTGGCGCAGCTGCACGGCCGCCTCGGCCAGGATGCCCGTGGCCTGGGCTTCCAGGT
>JBIOID010000236.1:0-2743 GCA_044449585.1 Candidatus Limnocylindrales bacterium | reverse complement strand
GTGCTGTCCCTTCCATGCTGCCTGGCCGATGCCGAGGCCTTGCGTGCATCCTAGTCGGGCCATCGACGGTGCGGAAGCGGCTCGCCGACCACCGGGCTGTCGTGTCGGCGACACTGGCCCTGTCATTCACCGCTCGGCGTGCCGGGCAAGGCTCTCCAGGTTCTCGATCACGAGCGTGTCCCGGTCGATGGTCAGCAGGCCGTCCCGGACCAGGTCGGCGAGCAGTCGGTTCACGCTCTGGCGGGTGCCGCCGATCATGGCGGCGAGATCCGACTGGGTGAACGGCCAATCCAGCCGGACGACGCCGGTCGCCCCCGGCTGGGCGTCCTGGGCCAGCCGGACCAGACGCATCGCCAGGCGGCCCGCCAGGTCCAGGAAGTAGAGCTCCTCCACCTGGCCGGTGAGTCGGCGCAGCTCGGCGACCATGCCCGCCAGCAGCGCATCGCGCAAGCTCGGCTCCTGGTCGAGCAACTCGCGGAAGACGTCGCGCGGCAGGACCAGCGTCTCGGTCGCCTCGAGCGCGGTGGCGGTCGCCGACCGGGGCGCGCCATCGAGCAGCGCCAACTCGCCGAAGAAGTCGCCCACCTTCAGGGTGGCGATGATCGCCTCCTCCCCCTCGGCGGAGGGCAGCACGATCTTGACCGTGCCCTCGGCGATGATGTGCAGAGAGTCGCCCGGGTCGCCCTGGTGGAAGATGACCTCGTTGCGCCGGAAGCGACGGTGACGCAGGACATGGGCCAGGCGATCGAGCAGCGGATCCGACACCTTGGCAAAGAGCGCGCACGCCCGCAGGCGCTCGGCCGCGAAGCTCTCGCCGTTCATCGGGTCGCCCTCCGTACGCAGGTCGTCAGTGGGCCGGCGTTGCGCTGGCGCCACGATGCAGGTCCAGCAGCCGGGAAGTCAAGCCCGAACCTGCGCCGACCAGTTCGAGGAAGGCCGGGCCTTCCAGCGTCAGGAGGTCGGCAGCGCTGGTCGCCGTGACCGTCGCCGAGCGCGGAGCGCCCGTCAGCAGCCCGATCTCCCCGAACAGTTCATCGGGGCCCATCGTGCGCAGGTGCTGCGCCTGACCGCCCGTCGGCGGCACCTGGGTCACTGCGAACTGACCGGACGTGATGAAGTAGAGGCGATCTGAGGGTTCGCCCTGCGTGATGACGGTCGTGCCGGCCGCGACATGGTCGGGCTGCAGACGCATGGCGGCCGCCTCCAGGCGGGCCGGTGACAGGCCGGCCAGGATGGGCAACGCGATGAACCGGGCGGCCTCCGGCGTGACCATGGAGGGACGGTCGGTCGCCGGACCCAGGATGGCGATCCCGCCGCCGATCGACACCAGGCAGGCCACGGCGCAGCCAAGCAGCAACGCCGGCAGGCCGAGCGGTGCGGCGGCGACCGGAAGGATCAGCGAGCCCGCCGCATAGGCGGCGATGCCGACCGTCTCGATGATGCCGATCGCGCGCCCGCGCGACGCATCGGGCACGATCCGCTGCAGCAGCGTCAGCGAGATGATGTCGACGATCGAGCTGCCCAGGCAGGCGACGGCCAGCGCCACGGCGGCGAGAAAGAGGCTGCTGGTCAGCCCCAGGGCGCCCACGCCGATGACGATCGCGGCCGCGCCGGCCACGAGCGGCACGGCCAGACGCCGCCGCAGGACCAGGATGCCGGCCGTGATCGAGCCGAGCAGACCACCGATCCCGATGGCCGCGTTCAGCGCGCCCGTGCCCGTCGCGCCCTGGTGCAGGATGTCCGTGGCCAGCACCACGGTGAGCACCCCGAGGCCGCCGAACACGAAGCTGCTCACCGCGCCGATGGCCACCAGTCCGACCAGCGGCCGCATCGCGACCGGCACGGGTGGCGCGGCCGGCGCTTCATCAGGGCGGGCAACCTCGGCCGCCGCGGCCGTTGCGCGCCCGCGGGCGATACCGGGAGGCAACCGCCACAGCACCAGCGCGATCACCACGAACGAGGCCGCGTTGAGCAGGAAGGCGAGGGTCAGGCCGCCCGTGACGACGATGATCGCCCCGCCGATGGCCGGACCGATGGCGAACGCAAGGTTGTCCAGCGAGGCCCACGCGCTGTTGGCCGGGCCGAGCTCGGTCTCGTCGCGCACCAGCCGCGGCAGGTAGGCGCCGATGGCCGGCCCGAAGAAGGCGGAGAAACACGTCGCCAGGATGGCCAGGCCGACGATGGCCAGCAACGGACCGTCGAGGGCGACCAGCACGGCCATCGCCAGCATGATCGAGCCGCGCGCGAGATCGGTCACCAGGAGCACCAGCCGCCGGTCATAGCGGTCGGCGACGATGCCCGCCGGGACGGACAGGAAGACGTAGGGCAGGACGCGCGCGGCACCGACCACGCCGAGCAGCAATGGTGATGCGTCGGGCCGCTCGTAGACCAGGATCAGCAACGCGACCAGGTACAGCCAGTCACCGATGGCCGAGACGAACTCGCCCGCCAGGAGGCGCGTCAGCGGGCCGTTGGCCAGCAGCGCGCGATAGGTCCGCAGCACCTCCACGGAGGGCACAGTAGCGCACGGCAGGGTCGCCCACGCGACACCTGGGGCGCCGGCGCGGTGGCAGGCCGGGGTTCGCGCGGATGACCGGGCCGCGGTCGCGCACGTGATGGCCGGCCGCGCGTCGGCGACCGAGCATGAGCGCCAGCGATGCGGTCGCGCCACCGGGACCGCCAAGGAGGATGTGATGCTGCCCACCGACCGCCAGCTGCTCGCCCAGTACCACCACGCCGACCG
>JBIOID010000235.1:0-2850 GCA_044449585.1 Candidatus Limnocylindrales bacterium | reverse complement strand
CCGGTGGACCGCGTGGCTGACGAGGATCCGATGCCGGCCGGTTGCCCGGCAGGTCATCAGGGCGGCCTCGGCGGTCGCCGCCGCTCCGTCGTAGTGCGAGGCCGAGACGACGTCCAGGCCGGTCAGCGTGGCCAGCAGCGACTGGTACTCGTAGATCGTCTGCAGCGTGCCCTGGCTGATCTCCGGTTGGTAGGGCGTGTAGGCCGTATAGAACTCACCGCGCAGGAGCAACTGATCGACCGCGGCCGGCACGTAGTGACGGTACACGCCGGCACCCAGGAAGCTGGCCAGATCGACGCGGTTGCGCGCCGCCAGCGTTTCGAGGTGACGGGCCAGCTCCAGCTCGGGCAGCGGGCCGGGCAGGTCCAGGCCAGTGGCCCGGACGGCGGCCGGGATGTCGGCGAACAGCGGCTCGACCGACGCGATGTCGAGCTCGGCGAGCATGTGGGCCCGATCGTCGGGCGTGTGCGGGCCATAGGCCATGGCGTCAGTCGGCCCGCGTCAGGTCGCGATAGCTGGCGGCGTCCCGGAGGCGTCCGGCCTCCGCGGGGTCGCCCAGGCGCACGCGGACCATCCAGCCCTCGCCGTACGGGTCCGCATTCACCAGCTCTGGTCGCTCGGCCAGCGCCGGATTGACCGCCGTGACCTCGCCCGCGACCGGGGCGAACAGGTCGCTCACCGCCTTGACCGACTCGACCACGCCGAACGTCTTGCCCGTCACCAGCTGCGTGCCCACGGCCGGCAACTCGACGTACACGACGTCGCCCATCTGGTCGGCGGCATAGGCCGTGATGCCCACGACGCCGTCGGCCGCTTCCACCCGCAGCCATTCGTGGTCATCGGTGTACCGCAGCCCGTCGGGCACATCCACGGCACGTCTCCTTGTTCAGCGCGGGCGGGCGTAGAAGGGCAGCGCCACGACCTCGGCGGCCACGCGGCCATCACGGATGGCGACGGCTGCCATGGTACCCAAGGCGGCTGCTGCCGGCGGGACGTAGGCCATGGCGATGGGGTAGCCCAGCGTCGGCGAGACGGTCCCGCTCGTGATCACGCCGGTGGGCTGTGCGACACCGGCGGGGGCGAAGACCGGGTAGCCGTGACGGGCCACACCGCGCTCGCGCATGACGAGCCCGACCAGCGTCCGCTCGGGCGGCCGGACCGAGGCCGTCTCGAGGGCGGTACGACCCACGAAGTCGCCCGGCTTGTCCAGGCGGACGACCCGGCCCAGGCCCGCCTCGAAGGGGTTGACGGTGCGGTCGAGCTCGTTGCCGTAAAGCGGCATGCCCGCCTCGAGGCGCAGCGTGTCGCGCGCACCCAGGCCGACCGGCACGAGGCCCGCCGTCCGGCCGTCCCGCAGCAGCCGGTCCCACAGGACGGGCGCATCAGCCCAGGCCACGAACAGCTCGAAGCCGTCCTCGCCCGTATAGCCGGTGCGCGCGATGAGGGCGTCGGTGCCCGCCACCCGACCGGCCGTGATGGCGTAGTAACGCAGGACCGCCAGGTCGACGTCGGCCAGCGGACCCACGATGGCCGCGGCATGGGGACCCTGCACCGCCAGCAGGGCGGTGCGCAGCGAGGCGTCGTCGAGCGACGCGTCGAAGCCGGCCAGCCGCTGGGCGACCGCGGCCGTGACGGCCTCGCGGTTACCGGCGTTGGGCACCACCAGGAATCGCTCGGCCGCGAGGCGATAGACGATGAGGTCGTCGATCAGGCCGCCGTCCGGGGCGCAGATCAGCGAGTACTGGGCGCGGCCGACCGTGAGACGCCCGGGGTCGGAGACGAGCGTGTAGGCCAGCGCGGCGGCTGCCTCCGGGCCGGCCACGAACAGCTCGCCCATGTGCGAGAGGTCGAACAGCCCGGCCGCCTGCCGAACGGCGCGGTGCTCCTCGAGGATGCCCGCGTACTGGACGGGCATCTCCCAACCACCGAACTCGATGAGGCGGGCGCCGGCGGCCACATGGGCCTCATGGAGGCTGGTGCGGCGCATCACGCCACTTGCGCCTGACGCGGCCAGGTGCGCTCGATGGCCGGTCGGGCCCGGGCCACGATCTGGCGCTCGGTCTCGTGGCGCATGAGGGCGTCGGCCTCGTCGAGCGCGATCCACGCGACCTCGTCGAACTCGTGGTCGTGCGCGGCCAGGTCGCCACCCGTCGGCACCATCAGGAAATAGTGCACGGTCTTGTGGATACGCACGTGATCCTGGATGAAGAAGTAGTCGATGTCGCCGACCGGTTCGACGATGCTGACCTCGAGGCCGGTCTCTTCGCCGACCTCGCGCAGCGCCGTCTGGGGGGTCGTCTCGCCGGGGATGGGCGTGCCCTTGGGCAGCGTCCAGGTCTCACGGTCGCGGTCCATGCGGCGAAGGCCGAGCACCAACTCGTGCCGACCGTCCGCGACCCGGACGACGATCCCGCCAGCTGAGGTGGCCCGCGCGTTGCGCAGGCGGGGGCGTGACTTTCCCGTCAGCCGCGCCACGGAGCCGCGCGGTATGGCCGCGGGCGGCGCAAGAGGGTAAGCGGCCCGGTGGCCCAGTGGAAGGACGCGCGCCGATCGAGCGGCGCCGGCCCGCCGCTGCGCGGGGCGGCCACGACCATGCCGTGGCGACCGTGCAGGCGGTCGACCAGCGCGGCGGTCGGCGCTACGGGATGGACCAGGGCCGAGGCGGCCGCACGCGTTAGGTCGGGCCGCTGCAGGCCCAGCTGGCGCTGGCGGTGGCGTGCCGAAGGGCGCACGAAACGAGCACTGACCCGGGCCCCCCGGATGGCCGCGACACTACTGTGCATCGCCTCAATGGTAGCGCGGTCCGGCCGCGATGCAACGGCCTGCTTCAGGCGCTCGCCACGAGGGCGG
>JBIOID010000234.1:0-2855 GCA_044449585.1 Candidatus Limnocylindrales bacterium | reverse complement strand
GGGCAGGATGACCCCGACGCGGGCGCCACCGCCCGGCACGTTCTCGGCGAAGGCGCGGCCACCGTGCGCGCGGGCCAGCTCGTCGACGATCGAGAGGCCCAGGCCGGAGCCACGCCCGGTCCGCGCCGGATCGGCGCGGTAGAAGCGCTCGAATACGCGCGGCAGGGCGGCCGATGGGATGCCCGGTCCGTCATCCCGCACGGCCAGCATGACCGTCTCGCCCGGCATGGGCAGGACCTCCACGCGGGCATGCCCGCCGGGCCGTGGCGCGGCGGCCAGGGCGTTGCCCACCAGGTTGCCCAGGATCCGCTCGACCGCCACGCGGTCGCCGGCCAGCGGCAAGGGCAGGGTGTCGGTCGGGGCGGTGACTTCCTGGCCGTCCGCGGCGGCCCGCGGCGCGAAGCGCTCGGCCGCCTGGCGGGCCAGCAGGCCGGCATCGAGCTGCTCCAGCTGAAGCGGGCGGACGCCGGTCTCGAGGTCCACCAGGGCGCCCAGGTCGGTCACCATGCGGTCGAGGCGCGCCGCCTCGTCGGAGATCGCGGCGGCCGCCCGGCCAGCCTCGTCGCCGCTGGCCGTGCCGTCCTGGAGCGCTTGCGCGTAGCCGCCGATCACGGTCAGCGGCGTGCGCAGGTCGTGGCGCAGGCCGGCCAGCATGTCGGCCTGGGCCTGGCGGGCATGGGCCACTTCGGCGGTCATCGTGTTGAAGGCCGCGCTGGCGTCCATGACCTCGCGCGGGCCCTGTGCCGGCAACGGCGGCGGCAGGCTGCCCCGCCCCACGTGGCGGGCCGCCAGGGCGAGCCGCTCCAGGGGCTGCGAGACCTGGCGCGCGAGGAGCGTCGCCAGCGGCACGCCCACGATGAGCACGGCCAGCGCGGCCAGCAGCAGGCCGCGGACCAGGTCGCCCAGCGCCTGCGCGCCGGACGTGTCCGGCTGGGCCAGGACGAGCGCGCGCGCCCCACCCGGTGTCGCATCGGCGAACAGCGTGGCCGACACGTACTGGTAGGTCTGGCCGTCCAGGCGGTAGGTGCCGTCGGTCACGTCGCCGCGCCGCAGCGGTCCCGGGATCTGGAGCTGGCCCGGAGCCGGCGAGGTGGCCGCCACGATGACGTTGCCACTGTCATCGGCCAGGAAGACGCTCATGTCGCTGCCCTGCGAGAACTGGCCGAGGGCGCTGATGACCTGCTTGGGTGTCGTCCCGGCGACCAGGCGCAGACGCACCTGGACCACGAACGGCACGAGCGCCTCGGTCAGGGCGGCTTGCTCGGATCGCTGGTTGAGGTCCCGCAGGACGACGAACAGGGCACCGCCCACGCTCACCAGGAAGGCCACGCCGAGCAGCGCGAAGGCCGCCAGGAGGCGGGCCCGCAGCGAGCGGAACATGGTCAGGCGCGGCCCGTGGGGACGGTCATCTCGCCGGCCAGGCGCTCGCGCGCCGGCGGCACCAGGCGATAGCCGACGCCGCGGATCGTCTCGATGGCCGGTCCGTCGTCGCCCAGCTTGGCGCGCACCGCCGCCACGTGCACGTCGACGGTCCGCGTCTCGCCCGGGAAGTCGGTGCCCCACACCGATCCCAGCAGGCTGTCACGGGTGAGCACGACGCCCGGGTCGCGGGCCAGGGCCGCCAGCAGGTCGAACTCGCGCGGCCGCAGCTCGAGCCGGCGGGCACCCACGTAGGCATCGCGCCGGCGCGGATCGATACGCAGGGGCCCGACCTCCATCGGCCGACCACCCCGCGCGGTGGTGTCCGCCCGGCGCAGGATGGCCTTGACCCGCGCCACCAGCTCGCGCGGGTTGAAGGGCTTGGTGAGATAGTCGTCGGCGCCGAGTTCGAGGCCCACGATCCGGTCGACGTCATCCGCTCGAGCGGTCAGCATCAGGATGGGCACGTTGCCGGTGCGGCGCAGTTCGCGGGTCACCTCGAGGCCGTCCAGCTCGGGCAGCATGAGGTCTAGGACCACCAGGTCCGGGTCGTGGCGCTCGGCCAGGCGCAGCGCCTCCCGCCCGTCGCGGCCGGTCACGACGGCGAAGCCTTCCTTGGCCAGGTACAGCTTCACCAGGTCCAGGATGTGGCGCTCATCGTCGACCACCAGGATCGTCTTCACGGCGGCAGGATACGACGGCACCACGTGGTCACTGGAGGGCTACGTAAGGGGGGTGTAAACGCTGCCGAATGTCCGCCTCGGCCCGTACCGTCCGCCGCCCGTACAATCGGTCGACCCGCGCTGCCACCCGGGAGGCTCATGTTCGCCACACTCGCCGGCGCCTACCCGCCGCCCCGTCCGGCCGGCGTCGGCCGGGCCGACCGGGCGCTGCGTGCGGTGCTGCTCGACCAGCTCGAGGCGGGCCTCGAGTTGCTGAGTGACGGGGCCGTGGGCGCGCCCGATCCGGTCGCTCTGGTCGCGGCGGGCATGGACGGCGTGGGGCTCGGGGCCCCCGGCCCGTGGTTCGACGGCCACCGCACGGTCGCACGACCGCTCGTCCGGCGCACGCCCGCCTGGCGCGAGCCGTCCGTGGTGGCCGGCTGGCAGGTCGCCCAGGCGATGGCCGGCACGTTGGCGGCCGACCGGGCGGAGGCACCCCGCCCGGTCAAGGCCAGCCTGCTCGGCCCCTACACGCTGGGCCGTGTGGCGGAGCGGGGGCGGCTCGGTCGGCGCCGCGTGACGCTGGCCTTCGCGGAGGCGATCGCGGCCGAGGTGACGGCCCTCGCCGACGCAGGCGCGCTCATCGTGCAGGTCGACGAACCGGCCCTCACCCTCATCGGCCCCGACGACGGCACCGAACGGACCCTGGCCGCTGAAGCACTGCGTCGCCTGACCGACCGCGTGCCGGACGTCCACCTCACCCTCGCGGTGCTC
>JBIOID010000233.1:0-2878 GCA_044449585.1 Candidatus Limnocylindrales bacterium | reverse complement strand
GCTCGCGGCCGTCCACACGATCATGAACGAGGTGCCCCCGGAGAACGTCCTGGCGATGGTCGACGCGGCGGTCGAATTCGGGCAGTACCCGCTCAGGCGCTGAAGATCGGCGGCGCCGGGGCGCGGCTGGTCCGCCGCAGCCAGGCTGCGCCGACGAGCGTGATCAGGGCGGCCAGCACCACGTAGATCGGCTGCAGCGGCGGGTCGTTCGAATAGCCGACGATCACGATCTCCACCGCGAGCCAGATGAGGAGAGCGGCCCAGCATGGTCGCGGGACCGTCGGCCGAGCAGGGTCCAACGTCGCGCTTCGGCAGGCCGAACGACCGGGGCCCGAGCGTCGATGGTCGAGGGGCGGTGCTATGGTGCTGCCAGGGGGTCGGGCCGAGCCGTCAGGAGAGTGGGATGGACCCCGAGAAAGCGGCCGGACACGGGCGGGCGAGCCTCGCGGGACTGATCAGCGGCGCCCACATGATCGTGTTCAGCCCGGCCGCGGATGAGCTGCGGGCCTTCCTGCACGACGCGCTCGGCCTGCCGAGCGTGGACGCCGGTGACGGCTGGCCGATCTTCGCGGTGCCGGGAGCGGAGCTCGCGGTCCATCCGGCCGACGCCCCTGGCGAGGTGATCTACCTCCTGTGCGAGGACCTCGACGTGACGCTCGCCGAGCTCGAGCGGCGGGGCTTCTCATCGCACACGCCGATCCACCAGGAGTCCTGGGGCCGGGTCACCGAACTGGTGCTGCCCGGCGGCACCGAGCTGCCGCTGTACGAGCCCAGGCACCCACGACCCGGCGCCTGACGCGCGACCGGCCGGCGCGGCGGGCCGTCAGGGCAACGGGCGCCAGGCCCTGGCCAGCAGGATGGCCGCCGCCGCCAGGAAGCCGCCCAGGGCCACGAAGACGACGGTGATCTCGACCGCCTCGTGCCTCGTGATCAACGACGTGGGCAGGCTCGCGAACACGCTCTCGAGCTGCTCGGCGCTCTCCGCGGGGTAGTACTTGCCGCCCGTCGCACTGGCGACCTGCATCAGCGCCTGATCATCGATGCCCCGCCGGAAGCCGTTGCCGCCGCCGAAGCCGCCGCCGAAGCCGCCGCCGAAGCCCCCGGCGCCCGGCTCTCGCCCCAGGAACTGGGTGGCGCAGTCGGGCGAGAGAGGCCCCCCGTTGGCCGTGCCGAAGCCGATGGTGTACACGCGCACGCCGCGCGCCGCGGCCTGCTGGGCAGCAGCGAGCGGTGTCGGCCCCGTGTTGTTCGCCCCGTCGGTCAGGACGACGATGATGTCCGGGGCGTAGGCACCCGGGGCGACCGGCGTGGGCGGCGGTGCCGTGCTCGTGTCGGTCTGGCTGGGGGCAACGCTGTGGTCGATCTGGCTGATGGCGTCGATCGAGGTCAGGATGCCGCTGCCGATCGCCGTCATGCGCCCGGTGAGCAGGCTCTGGAGGGCCGCATCGAGCTGGCCCCGGTCGTTGGTCGGGGGCTGGACGACCTCGGCGAAGCCGCTGAAGGCGACGAGGCCGATCTCGGTCGTGGCGCTCTGCTGATCGACGAACTTGGCGGCCGCGGCCTCCGCGGCCTGCAGGCGGGTCGGGTCCACGTCGGTCGAACACATGCTGCCCGAGACGTCGATGGTCAGCATCACGGTGGTCTGGTTGGTCGGCACGGCGACGATGGCGGCCGGCCGTGCCAGCGCCACCACCAGGCTGCCCACGGCGGCCAGGAAGATCGCGAAGGGCAGGTGACGTCGCAGGCGCGAGGCGCGCGGCACCGCCTCGCGCACCAGCGTCAGGCTCGAGTAGCGCACGGCGGCCGGGCGCCGCCGCCGCAGCGCCCAGAGATAGACGGCGACGAGGACGGGCAGGACCACGAGCAGGAGCAGCGCGCCCGACCACAGCAGGTCCATCAGGCGAGCCGGCCGGCCCAGGCCAGCGACGCGAGGCCGCCGACCATCAGCAGCAACAGTCCGGCCCCCGCCACCAGCGCGGTCACCTCCACCGGTTGCGGCTGGACCGCGATGGCCGGATGCAGGCCGCCGTAGACGGAGACGAGGTTCGAGGCGTCCGCGGCACTGAAGTAGGTGCCGCCGGTCACCTGGGCGATCTGCTGGAGTGTCGCCTCGTCGAGCGCGGAGTGGACGCTGAAGCCGTTGAGCTGCACGTCAGCGCCGGCCGGCGTGCCGATGCCCACCGTGTCGATGCGCACGCCCCGGTCGCCGGCCGTCCGGGCGGCGGTCACCGGGTCGGGTGGCACGGTGTTCTCACCGTCCGTCAGCAGGACGATGAGGGCCGCCGTGTCGCTGCCGGTCGGCACCGGGGCGGGGGTGGCGGTGGGCGCCGGTGAGTGGTTGCTGTAGTAGTCGGTGGACGGGGGCGTCTCGGCCACCTCGATGGCCTTGAGCGCCGCGGCGATGCCCTCGCCGAGCGAGGTGCCCTTCTGGGGCGTGAGGCGGTCGATGGCGGCCAGCACCGATGCCTGGTCCTTGGTCGGTGCCTGCGTGGCGATCCCGGCGTCGCTGAAGGCGACGACGCCGATGGCCACATACGAGGGCTGCGTCTCGACGAACGCCTTAGCCGCGGCCTTGGCCGCGGCCATCCGGGTCGGCGACAGATCGGTGGCGTTCATGCTGCCCGACACGTCGAAGGCGAGCACGACGGTGCCCTGTTCGACGGGCAGGTCGATGGTCGCCTGGGGCCGCGCCAGGGCGATGGCCAGGACCGTGAACCCGAGCACCAGCAGGGCGCCTGGGAGCCGCGCCCGAAGGCCCCTGTCGCGCCGAACGGCGGGCATGGCCAGGCCCGGGGGCACCGCTCGCCGCCGGCGTCGGTCGACCAGGACCACGAGCCCCACGCCCAGCGGCACGAGCAGGACCGCCAGCAATGCCTGG
>JBIOID010000232.1:0-2946 GCA_044449585.1 Candidatus Limnocylindrales bacterium | reverse complement strand
GTCCAGATCGACCTTGTTGACGACGGCGCCCATGACCTCCACGCCATGACGCTGGAAGAGGGCGTGGTTGAGCACGATCTCGTCGATGGGCCGTCCGACCCCGGCCTCGCTGACGATGATCGCGCGCGCGCCCAGCATGGCCGCTACCTGGGCATTGGACAGGTCGACGACCGAGCCGACGCCGGCGTGGCCGGTCCCCTCCACCAGCAGCACGTCGCGACCCTCGGCGACCCGTGCGTAGGCGGCCCGGATACGCGCGGCCAGGTCCTCCACCACCTCGCCGTTGATGTAGGCCTTGGTGAATCCGCGCGGGATATGGACCGGGCTGAGCGCGTCGAAGGGGTCGGGCAGGTCGAACGCGCTGCGCACCAGGACGGCGTCCTCGTCCGCCGGCGTGCCGTCGACGATGGCGTAGCGCTGCCCCACCGGCTTGATGAAGCCCGTCCGCAGGCCGCGCCCGATGAGCGCCGCCAGCAGGCCCAGCGAGACGGTCGTCTTGCCCCGGTTCTGGCCGGTCGCGGCGAGGTACAGCTGGCGCATCGGCCTAACATTACCGGCCCCACGGCCCGGCGGGAGCCCATCCGCGTGCGCTCCCATCCGCGTGATTATTTGCCCGTCAGGCAAGCCAGGAAGCCGGGCAGCCCGCCCGTCTCAGATCGGGTCCTTGACTCATGCCATCGAGGCGCGACACTCGGCGGCGATGAGGCGCACGACCCCCGACCTGACCGTGACCCGGCCCAGCGACGACACCGCACTCATCGTGGCCGTCCGCCTCCCCGCGGCCCTGGAAGCGATCCGCCACGAGACGGTGCGTGAGGCTCGAGCCGGCCTGCCCGCCCACGCGACCCTGCTCTATCCGTTCGCGCCGCCGGCCGCGCTCGACGACGCGTCGCGGAGGCGTGTCGCGCGGATCGTCGCCGGCCACGCTGCCTTCTGGTTCCGTCTCACTGGGCCCGGGCGATGGCCGGACACCGTCTATGCCTCCGTCGAGCCAGAGATGCCGTTCCGAGCGCTCCACGAGGACCTCGCGGCCGCCTTTCCGGAGTTCCCCCTCTACCGCGGGGCGTACCCCTTCGTGCCCCACGTGACGATCGCCGAGGGACCGTCCGCCGACGATCCGCGGGTGGTCGCCGCGGATGATCGGCAGGCGTTGCCGGCCCGGCGCATCGCCCGGTTCGTCGACCTGATCGTGCGGGATGGCGACCGATGGGTCGTCCGGTGGCGTCTCCCCCTCCGTGCGCCGCCCTCGCCCCAGCGGTAGCGCTGCGTTTGCCCGCGCTGCGAACAACGGACGCACGCGCCCATGTCGGGCGCGCACGACGGGCCCATGGGGCGCAGAGGACGACCTGGGCCGTGGTCGCAGGGAGTGACCGAGATCAGTGGTTCCCGATGCCGACGGGCGTCACGAGGCGCATCGGGGTTTGGTCGGTCACTTGCGGTGACCAGAAGCGGGTCGAGCGCTCGGCGGATAGGACGGCCGGGGCCTGTTTCGGGCGTCTTGGTCACTCGGAGTGACCAGAAGCGGGTCGAGCGCTCGGCGGATAGGACGGCCGGGGCCTGTTTCGGGCGTCTTGGTCACTCGGGGTGACCTTTCGCCGCGGAGGGGCCGCACGGGCAGGGCGTCCGAGCCCTTGCGGGCCAGGTCGGTCACACGCAGTGACGGGAGGCTCCGCCAAAGGGCTGAGGGGAGGCCCCGCCAAGGGGCTGAGGGGACGCTCGTAGGGGCTGACGGAGGGCTCGCTCAGGAGCCTATGGACGCTCGCCGGGGGCTCACGGGCCCACCGGCTGGGCGCCGCCGAGCCGCTGCCGCTAGGTGCGCTCGCGCGGAGTGGCGCGCCGCTCGATCAGCGCCAGGGCGTCCTTGAGGCGGGTGAGCATCTCGGGCTCGACGGTCTCGGTGTCGGTGTGGGGTCCCAGGCGCTCGAGGAGATCGGCGATGAGGCCGTAGTAGACCTGGGCGTCGGCCAGGAAGAACTGCGGCTCGTTGTTGTAGCGCACCAGCGTGAGGCGGCCCTGGAGCACGCGGCGGTCGTCGACGTGGGCGATCTGCGTCGCGAAGTTGTGGCCCTGGATGCCGTCCGGGTTGTTCAGGAAGTTGAGGGCGTTGTCGATGGCCAGCCCGAAGCGGGCGCGCCAGGCGACGAGCCGCTCGTGGATCTCCGGCGGCACGCGCACCTCGGCGACCTCGTCGAAGACGTCGGGGGCCACGGTCAGCAGGCCGACCAGCGTGCTGCCGGCGCGCGGCCCGAGCATCACCTGGAGGCTGCGCTCCAGGGTGAACACCTCCGAGTCGAAGCGGGGGCTGGTGATGACATCGGTGAGCAGGTCCTCGACGTTGTCGAGGGCGCCCGGGTCGGCCATCGACGTTGCCAGGTGGAGGATCTCCTCCTTGAACAGGAACTTCTCTTCGTGATCGAGCATCACGTGCAGCCTAGGGGTAGAGGCCGCGCAGGGCGGTGGCGGCGGCGACGCGATCGACCGCCAGCAGGTACGCGCCGACCCGGTTGTTGACGCCGTTGGCCTGGGCCAGCCGGAGCACCTCGCCAAAGGCCTTGGTCATGATGACCTTGAGCTTGTCGTTGACGACTTCCTCGGTCCAGTGGTCGCGGTTGAGGTCCTGCACCCACTCGAAGTAGCTGACGGTGACACCGCCGGCGTTGCACAGGATGTCGGGGATGAGGAAGACGCCGCGCTCGAAGAGGCGCTCGTCGGCATCCGGCGTGGTCGGCCCGTTGGCCGCCTCAGCCACGATACGGGCCTTGATGTCGTCCACGTTCTTGGTCGTGATCTGGTTCTCCAGGGCGGCCGGGATGAGGATGTCGCAGTCGGTGGCGAGGACCTCGGCGTTGGTGACGTCGCGGGATCCGGGGAAGCCCTGGACCGTGCCGTGCTCCTTCTTCCAGGCGATCACGCGCTCGACGTCGAGCCCCTCGGCCCGCGCGATGC
>JBIOID010000231.1:0-2962 GCA_044449585.1 Candidatus Limnocylindrales bacterium | reverse complement strand
GCCCTCGACGGTGCGCGGCATCGCCGTCCTCGACCGCACCAAGGAGCCGGGTGCGGTCGGCGAGCCCCTGTACCTCGAGGTCGTGGCCGCCCTGGCGGAGGCGATGGACAACGACACGCCGCCCTTCGCGGCGAGTCCCCGGGTGGTCGGCGGGCGATACGGCCTCTCGTCCAAGGAGATGACGCCCTCGATGATCAAGCCGATCTTCGACGAGCTCGGGGCGGCGCGACCGCGGCGGCACTTCACGGTCGGCATCTACGACGACGTGACGCACCTCAGCCTGCCCATCGACAGCGCCTTCCGCCGCCCGCGCCCGGCCGGCGAGGTGCAGGCGGTCTTCTTCGGGCTCGGCTCGGACGGCACGGTCGGCGCGAACAAGGCGTCGGTCAAGATCATCGGCGAGAACACCGACCTGTTCGCACAGGGCTACTTCGTGTACGACTCGAAGAAGTCGGGGTCGATCACCGTCTCGCACCTGCGCTTCGGACCCGAGCCGGTCCGGTCGACCTATCTCGTGGAGGATGCCGACTTCGTGGCCTGCCACCAGTTCGGGCTGCTCGGCAAGACCAAGGTGCTCGAGTCGGCCAAGCACGGCGCCACGTTCCTGCTCAACGCCCCGTACGCACCCGAGGAGGTCTGGCAGCATCTGCCCGGCGGCGTCCAGCAGGAGCTCATCGACAAGGCCATCGACTTCTGGGTCATCGACGCCTTCGCCGTGGCCGAGGAGGCCGGGATGGGCAGCCGCATCAACACCGTGATGCAGCCCTGCTTCTTCCAGCTGGCCGGGATCCTGCCACCGGACGAAGCCATCGCGCGCATCAAGGAGTGGGTCCGCAAGACCTACGCGCGGCGCGGCGAGGCCGTCGTGGAGCGCAACTTCGCGGCCATCGACCACTCGCTCAAGCGGCTGAGCCACGTGCCCCTGGGTGGCCTGACCAACAGCCTGCCGGCCATCCCGCCGCTGGCCGATGGGGTGCCCGACTTCGTGGCGCGCATCACCGCCCGCCTGATGGCCGGCGACGGCGATCAGCTGCCGGTCAGCGCGCTCCCGGTCGACGGCACGTTCCCGAGCGGCACGACCAAGTACGAGAAACGGGCCATCGCCCAGCATATCCCGGTGTGGGATCCGGCCATCTGCATCGACTGCGGCAAGTGCGCCATGGTCTGCCCCCATGCCACCATCCGGATGAAGGTGTTCCCCTCCTCCGCCGTGGCCGGCGCGCCGGCCGACTTCCTGCACAAGGAATTCCGCTCCAAGGAGCTGCTCGACCACCGCCTGACCATCCAGGTGGCGCCCGACGACTGCACCGGTTGCGGCGTGTGCGTCGACGTCTGCCCGGCCAAGAGCAAGACGGAGGTCCGTCACAAGGCCATCAACATGGAGCCGGTGGCCGACCACCGCGATGTCGAACGCGGCCGCTGGGACTTCTTCCAGTCGATCCCGCCGCTCGACCGCAGCCTGTTGCCCCACGACTCGGTCAAGGGCAGCCAGGTCCTGGAACCGCTCTTCGAGTTCTCCGGTGCCTGTGGCGGATGCGGCGAGACGCCCTACATCCGGCTCGTCAGCCAGCTCTTCGGCGACCGCATGATCGTGGCCAACGCGACCGGCTGCTCGTCGATCTACGGCGCCAACCTGCCGACCACGCCCTGGACGGTCGATGCCGCCGGTCGCGGCCCCGCCTGGAACAACTCGCTCTTCGAGGACAACGCCGAGTTCGGGTTGGGCATGCGCCTGGCCATCGACGCCCAGACCGACCACGCCCGCCAGCTCCTCCAGCGGCTTGCGCCCCGGCTCGGTGACGAACTGGTGAGCGGCCTGCTCGAAGCGGTCCAGGAGACGGAGGCCGACATCGCGCGCCAGCGCGAGCGGGTCGAACGCCTGCGCGAGGCCCTCGCCCGGGTGGACGGCGTGGAGGCACCTGATGCCAGGCGCCTGCTGGACCTGGCCGGTGACCTCGTGCACAAGGGTGTATGGATCATCGGTGGCGACGGGTGGGCGTATGACATCGGCTTCGGCGGCGTCGACCAGGTGCTGAGTTCCGGGCGCAACGTGAACATCCTGGTCCTGGACACGGAGGTCTACTCCAACACCGGCGGGCAGGCCTCCAAGGCCACGCCGCGCGGCGCGGTCGCCAAGTTCGCGGCGGCCGGCAAGGGCACCGCCAAGAAGGACCTGGGCGCGATCGCGCGTGCTTACGGCAACGTGTATGTCGCCCAGGTCTCGATGGGCGCCAACGACCTCCAGACGACCAAGGCCCTGCTCGAAGCCGATGCCTGGCCGGGGCCGTCGCTGGTCATCGCCTACAGCACCTGCATCGCGCACGGCATCGACATGTCCAAGTCGATGAGCCACCAGAAGGACGCCGTGAAGAGCGGCTACTGGCCGCTCTACCGGTACCACCCCAGCGAGATCGAGACCGGCCACCCGTTCAAGCTCGACTCCGCCGCGCCCTCCATCCCCATCCGCGACTTCGTGGCCACCGAGACGCGGTTCGGCGTCCTGGAGCGGACGCATCCCGAACGAGCCGCCGAGCTGGCGGCGCTGGCCCAGGCCGACGCCGACGAGCGCTGGCGCTACTACGAGCAGCTGGCCGGCATCGAACGCACCGTGCCGCACGTCCATCGACCCGACCCGGGCATCGTGCCCGAAGTCGAGAGCGATGCCGGCTACCGGTATGCCAGCGAGGAGGACGAGGCGTGACCGTCGACCTGCGCACCCGCTACCTGGGGCTGGACCTGCGGTCCCCCATCATCGCTTCCGCCTCGCCCCTCAACGCGGACCCGGCCACGGCCGGCCTTGTGGAACGGGCGGGCGCAGCCGCGATCGTCCTGCCGTCGCTCTTCGAAGAGGAGATCCTGCACGACGAGCTCCAGGTCGACCGGGCGCTCGATGCGGGCACCGAGCAGTTCGCAGAAGCTCTCGACTACTTTCCCAACGTCGACCGCTGGCAGGACCGGGGCG
>JBIOID010000230.1:0-3009 GCA_044449585.1 Candidatus Limnocylindrales bacterium | reverse complement strand
TCCCGCTGGCGCCCGGAAAACAGGACGCCCCGCTCGTCCAGCGGACGAACGGGGTCGTGGTACCACTGCTGGTGCGGCCGTGACGCGGACCGGTCATCCCGGCCCGCCCGACCGTGGTCGGACGTCGAAGGCCCTTGTGGCGCGCTATCGGGCGCCAGCCGCGCGGCTCACGAGCGACGTTCACGCTCCCCTGCCGCCGCGGGCTTGCAGCCGATGGCCCGCGGTCTCTGGACGGCCGTCTGGAGCGCTACTCCTCTCGGTCAGCGCCGCGAAGGGCGCGAGTGTAGCACGGGCACCTGGTCGCGCTGGCGGCGCGCTTCGTAGAACAGCACCGCAGCGGCGGCGGAGACCGACAGGCTGTCGGCCGAGCCGCGCATGGGCAGGCGCACCGCCGTGACCAGTGGCCCCCGCCAGACTTCCGTCAGGCCGCTCGCCTCGCTGCCCACCACGAGTGCGGCGCCGATCCGGTAATCCACGTCCGTGTAGGCCCGCTCCGCGTCGACCCGGGCGACGACGGCCGTCAGGCGTCGGGCCTGGATCCAGGCGAGGACCTCCCCGGCGGCGGCCGTGACGACCGGGACCGTGAAGATCGTGCCCAGGCTGGCACGGATGGTGTTCGGGTTGTACAGATCGGTGGCCGGATCGGCCACGATCAGCGCATCGACGCCGGCGGCGTCCGCCGTGCGCAGGATGGCGCCCACGTTGCCGGGCTTCTCGACGCCCTCGAGCACGGCCACCAGGGGGGCCGCCGGCAGGGCCAGATCGGCCAGCATCCGGCGCCGCGGCCGCACCACGGCCACGATGCCGTCGCGGCGGTCGCCGTAGGCCAGCCGATCGAGGGCCGCCGGACCGATGTCGACGCGCTCGGCCTGGCCCGGCTCGGCGAGGGCGGCCAGCAGGCGCCGGGCGTCGGCACCGTGGAGGCGCGTCGGGCAGCAGAAGACGGTCACGACCGTGACGCCCGCCTCGAGCGCCCGCAGCGTCTCGCGCGCCCCGTCGACCAGGGTCAGGCCCGCCGCATCGCGGGCGTGCCGCTCGCGCAGCGAGTGCGCCGCCGCCACGCGCGGGTTGCGAGGCGAGGTGATGACCTCATGGGTCATGGCCGCACCAGCACCCACGCGCCGGCCGGCAGCACCCGCCCGTCGGGTGCCTCCAGGTCCAAGGGCCAGGCTCCCAGCCGCCGCGGCGCGAGCCCGGGCCACGCCGAACGCACCCAGGCCGATACCTCCGCCGGGCCGACGCCGGGCGCGTGGGTAGAGAGGATCAGCGCTCGCGGACCGCTCGGTCCGCCCAGCGCGACGCACGTCTCGAGCAGGCCCGGCAGGTCCAACGCCAGCTCCCAGCGGCGTCCGGCCGGCCCATGGCCGTACGCCGGCGGGTCGATGAGCACCGCGTCGTAGCGCCGGCCACGCCGCAGCTCGCGGGCCGCGAACGTCGCCGCGTCGTCGACGATCCAGCGCACCGGCGCATCGCTCAGCGAGGACAAGGCGGCGTTCCGGCGCGCCCAGGCGACGACCGTCCTGGCCGCGTCCACGTGGGTCACCGCAGCCCCGCTCGCGGCCGCGGTGAGGGTAGCCCCGCCGGTGTGGGCGAAGAGGTTGAGCACGCGCCAGCCCCCGTCCGCCGCCAGGTCGACCAGGGCCCGCCACACGACGGCCTGCTCGGGGTAGCAGCCCACCTGGCCCGACGTGGTCGGTCGCAGCTCCAGGCGGAACGGACCGGCGTCGACCGCCCACGGCGTATCGCCGGCCGTGCCGACGGCCCAACGACCATCGGCCGCCCCGCCCGGCGCCCGGTCCCAGCGCAGGTCGGCCCGTGGCCAGGCCGCCGGATCGCGCACGATGGCACCGGCCGCGGCAGGCGTCGGGCGGTCGACCACGCGGGCGCCGAAACGCTCCAGGCGGCGCCCCGCGCCGAAGTCGATGAGCTGGTAGTCGAGCGCGGGGACCGCGCCCGCGTCAGGCGCTGGCGCTGGCGTCGTCGGCGAACAGCGCGGGATGGTTGGTCTCGTCCACCCCCTGGTCGACATCGGCCTTGGTCAGCAGCAGCGGCGCGTGACCATGGCGGATGGTCTCCTCGGTGATGATGCATTTGCGCACGTCGGTCCGCTCGGGGATCTCATACATCACGTCGAGCAGCGCTTCCTCGATGATCGAGCGCAGCGCGCGGGCGCCGGTGCGCCGGCCCAGGGCCAGCTCGGCGGAGGCGTCAAGGGCGCCGCGCGTGAAGACCAGCTCGACCTTGTCCAGCGACAGGAACTTGGTGAACTGGCGGGCCACCGCGTTGCGCGGCTCGGTCAGGATGCGCACCAGGTCGTCCTGGGTCAGCGGGTTGAGGGTGACGATGACCGGCAGGCGGCCCACGAACTCGGGGATCAGCCCGAACTTCAGGAGGTCCTCCGGCATCAGCTGCTCGAGCACCTTCTCGCGCTCGGTCCGAGCCATATGGGCGTCCGAACCGAAGCCGATGGAGCGCCGCCCCACACGCTCCTCCACGATCTTCTCGAGGCCCTCGAACGCGCCGCCGCAGATGAACAACACGTTGGTCGTGTCGATCTGGATGAAATCCTGGTGCGGATGCTTGCGACCGCCCTGCGGCGGCACGTTGGCGACCGTGCCCTCCAGGATCTTGAGCAGCGCCTGTTGCACGCCTTCGCCCGACACGTCGCGGGTGATCGACGGGTTGTCCGCCTTGCGCGCGATCTTGTCGATCTCGTCGATGTAGATGATGCCGCGCTGGGCGCGAGTGACGTCGAAGTCCGCGGACTGGATCAAGCGCAGCAGGATGTTCTCGACGTCCTCACCGACGTAGCCGGCTTCCGTGAGGGATGTCGCGTCGGCGATGCAGAACGGCACGTCGAGCACGCGGGCCAGCGTCTGGGCCAGCAGCGTCTTGCCCGACCCGGTCGGGCCGACCAGCATGACGTTGGATTTCTGCAGCTCGACGTCGTCGACCAGGTGACCCGCGTTGACGCGCTTGTAGTGGTTGTAGACGGCCACCGACAGGACG
>JBIOID010000229.1:0-3012 GCA_044449585.1 Candidatus Limnocylindrales bacterium | reverse complement strand
CAGCGCGCGATCTGGAAGTAGCGGTCGACGCCCGCCACCATGAGCAGCTGCTTGAGCTGCTGGGGGCTCTGCGGCAGGGCGTAGATGCTGCCCGGCTGCAGGCGCGAGGGCACCACGAAGTCGCGCGCGCCCTCGGGCGTCGACTTGATGAGCATGGGCGTCTCGACTTCGATGAAGCCGGCCGCCTGGTGGGCCGCCCGGATCGCCTCCACGAGGCGCGTGCGAGCCAGCAGGCGGGCGAGCATCGGCTCGCGGCGCAGATCGAGGTAGCGGTAGCGCAACCGCAGCGCCTCGTCGACGTCGCCCTCCGCCTCGTTGATCGGGAAGGGCGGCGTGCGCGCGGCCGACAGGACGGCCACCGCGGCCGCCCGCAGCTCCATCGCCCCGGTCGCCAGGCGCGCGTTCTCGGTGCCCGGCAGGCGTGGCGTCAGCGTGCCCTCGACGCGCACCACGAACTCGGGTCGCACGTCGCTGGCCACGGCGTGGGCATCGGGCGCCTCGGCCCGGTCGATGACCACCTGGGTGATGCCGTAGCGGTCGCGCAGGTCCAGGAAGATCAGCTGCCCCAGGTCGCGCCGGCGGTGCACCCAGCCGGCCAGGGTCATGGCCTGGCCGGCCAGCTCGGGGCGCGCGTCGCCGCAGGTCGCGGTGCGATGGAAGGTCTGCATGGGCCGCCTAATGGTACGGGAGGGCCGGCCCGGGCGATGCGCGCCCTTCCGATCGCGGCTGGCCTCAGCCGTGGTGATGACTGCCCTGTGCCCGAGCCAGCTCGCGAGCCAGGTCACTGACGTTGGTCGCATGCTGGGTGCCCGCCTGGAGGTCACGCACCAGCACCTGGCCATGGGCCAGCTCATCGCCCACGATGATGGCGAAGTGAGCCCCGTCCCGGGCCGCGCCCTCCAGCTGGCGGCCGAGCTTCCGCTGCACGAGGTCCGCGCGAACGGCCAGCCCGGCCGCCCGGAGGTCGGTGGCCAGGCGCAGCCGGACGCCGGTCGCGGCCGGATCGGCGCCCACCACGATCGCTGTCGGGCCGACCGGCGCCGGCGTGGCGTGGCCATGCTCGGCGAGGGCCAGCACGACGCGGTCGAGACCGAGGGCGAAACCGATGCCGGGCGTGGGTTTGCCACCCAGCAGCTCGACCAGACCGTCGTACCGGCCCCCGCCGCCCAGCGCCTGCTGCTGACCCTCGGCTCCCTCGCGGTAGAACTCGAAGGCCGTGCGCGTGTAGTAGTCCAGGCCGCGCACCAGGGTGGGCGCCAGGCGGGCCTCGATGCCGAGCAGGCCCAGGTGCGCCCGGACGGCGGCGAAGTGGGCAGCGCACGGATCGCACAGGTGATCGACAAGCCGCGGCGCGGCCGCGATGAGCGCCGCCATGGCCGGGTCCTTGGAGTCCAGCAGGCGCAGCGGGTTGGTCGCCAGGCGCACCCGCTCGACCTCCGGCAGCTCGGCCGCGTGGCCCTCGAGATAGGCCGTCAGGCGCACCAGGTAGGCCGGGCGGCAGGCCGCATCGCCGATGGAATTCAGGTGCACGCGCACGTCCTCGAGGCCGGCCGCGGCGTAGAAGCGCAGGCCCAGCTCGACCAGCTCGGCATCCACCGCCGGACCGGCATCCCCGATGGCCTCGACGTCCCACTGCCAGAACTCGCGGAAGCGTCCGGCCTGCGGCCGGTCGTAGCGGAACATGGGGCCGACCAGGCTGAACCGCACGGGCTGCGGGAGCGCGTGCAGGCCGTGCTGCAAGTAGGCGCGTACGAGGCCGGCCGTCGCCTCCGGTCGGAGAGCCCAGCGTTCGCCCTCATCGCCGCGCGATGCGGTGACCCGGAACAGCTCCTTCTCGACCACGTCCGTGACCACGCCGAGGCCGCGCTCGAACACCTCGCTGCGTTCGAAGAGGGGCGTCTCCGCGTCGCTGTATCCATAACGCCGGGCCAGGTCGCGGGCGATCGACTCGAGACGGGCGAACTCGGCGCGCTCGGCGAACAGCAGGTCACGGGTCCCCCGCGGCGCCTGGAAGGACGGCATCGACCAAGTCTACCGGCCGCTCCTGCCCGCCGGCGCACCGTCCCCCGCGCGCGAACCGACGTCGCGCGCGTGGCCGGCCCGGGCCGCCGTAGACTGCGGACATCATGCGCGTGTCCGACCTGGCGCTCCCTCCGCAGGCGAGGGGCCCGAAGGTGCCGACGTGGGTCCATGAGCTCGCCCGTGGCGTGCTGCCGCCCGCGCTCGGCTGGCTCGGCCGGCGCCCGGACGCCCGGGCATGGCTGGAGGAGCTGCCCTCGACCATCCGCGCGACCACCGCGATGTGGGACATCACGGTCGGCCAGCCGATGGTCGGCGGGGTGACATCGGTGGTCGCGGCCGCGACCATGACCGATGGTTCGCCGGCCGTCCTCAAGATCCAGCTGCCGCACCGCGAGAGCGAGCAGGAGGCGGATGCGCTGCGCGCCTGGGATGGCGCCGGCGCGGTGCACCTGCTGGCGCACGACGCCCGACGCGGGGCGCTGCTCCTGGAGCGGTGCATGCCGGGCACGCCACTGGGCGAGGCGAAGCTGTCGGCCGATGCCGGACTCGACATCCTGGTGGCGCTGCTGCCCCGTCTGTGGTTGCCGGCCCGACCGACCTTCGAGACGCTGGAGGACGAGGCCGCCCACTGGGTGGCCGGGCTGGAGGAGGCCTGGGAACGGGCGGGCCGGCCGTGGGAGCGGCGCCTGCTCGAGGAGGCACGCGACGCGCTGTGGACACTCGGCCCGACGCAGGGCGAGCAGGTGCTGGTGAACCAGGACCTGCACGGCGGCAACGTCCTGCGCGCGACGCGCGAGCCATGGCTGGTGATCGACCCGAAGCCGCTGCTCGGCGAGCGCGAGTTCGCGCTCGCGCCCATCGTCCGCTCGTTCGAGCTGGGCCATTCGCGCCAGGCGGTCTTCCATCGCCTCGACCGGCTGAGTGACGACCTGGGCCTGGATCGTGAGCGGGTGCGGCTGTGGACGATCGGCCAGACGATCGCCTGGTCGT
>JBIOID010000228.1:0-3023 GCA_044449585.1 Candidatus Limnocylindrales bacterium | reverse complement strand
GCTCGGGCGTCCACGGCCACGGCTCAGGTCACGGTCACGGCGATGCGCATGTGGCCGCGTGCCCCATCGGGCGCCGGCGGCGACAGGTCGCTCGTCTGCACGACCCCCATACCGTCGGTCGCGCGCACCTCGATGACATGCTGACCCGACGCCGCCTGCCAGGGCACCATCCACTGCACCCATGTCGCCTTGGAGATGGCCCGCGCCAGCTGGGCCGCCTGCCACGGGCCGCTGTCGACGCTGATCTCGACCGTGGCGATGCCCCGGTCGGGTGCCCACGCGACGCCATCGATGACGGTCGACCCGGGCGGGATGTTCGCCCCGTCAGCGGGACTGTCGATGCGCGACTGGGTGAGGATCGGTCCGTCCTTGGCCCAGCCCAGCGGCACCCAGTAGCCGTCGACCGCCTCCCGCGTCGTGAGCTCGATCTCCGCCAGCCACTTCGTGGCCGAGACATAGCCGAACAGGCCGGGCACGATCAGGCGGGCCGGGTAGCCATGCACCGGCGGCAGCGGGGCGCCGTCCATGCCGACGGCGACCATCGGCTCGCGCGACGGGTCCATCGCCCACGCCGTCGGGAAGCCGACCGTGAAGCCATCGGTCGAGCGGCCCACGATCTGCGTCGCGCCGGCCTGCACGCCGGCCATGGCCAGGATGGCCTTCAGGTGCACGCCGGTCCACAGCGCGTTGCCCACCAGGTCGCCCCCGACCTCGTTGCTCACGCAGGCGATGGTGACGTATTGATCGAAGAGCGGCATCGCCAGCAGCTGGGCGTATGTGAAGGTCAGCTCGTGGTCGACCATGCCGGTCACCTTCATCTGCCAGGTGCTGGCGTCGACCTGGGGGATGAGCAGCTCCGTGTCCGTGCGGTAGAAGGACTCGACGGGCGTGATGAGCGGGCTGATCGACGGCGCCGTCAGGGCCTGGTCGGCGGTCAGCGCGGGGACCGTCTCGTGGGACGGCAGCGCGACCGCGGCGCCCGACCCCTCCGCCGGATGCTGGCGGTCGAGCAGTCCGCGCCCGATGACGCCGACCAGCGCAGCAGCGCCCAGCAGGCCGCCACTGCTGATGAGGAACCGTCGCCGCGTCCACCAGGCAGGACCGCCCGCCTCGGCAGGTCCGCTCCGCTGCCGCCCCGCCGTGCGCGGCCCGGGTCGCGCGTCCTGCGCGGCGATGGCCACGAGGACGTTGAGGGCCGCGTACGTGACACCGGCCGCCACGATCGCGCTCATCAGCGCCACGGGGACGGTCACGGCTGGATCGGCCGCGGCGGCCAGGAATCCGACTGCCCCGAACAGGACGATGACCAGTGTCGCCAGGCCGCCATGTCGCCGGGCCAGCAGTCCGACCCCGGCCGCGATCAGGAGCGCCACGACCACGATGAGGAGGTTGAGCGCCAGCTTGTCGTTGGTGCCGAACAGGCCGACCATGAAGTCCTTGGCGCCCGGCGGCTGCAGCGCGATGATCTGCGTGCCGACGGCGATGATGAGCGAGGGGAAGCCGGGCAGCAGCCCCGCCACCAGCTCGGATGCGGCGAGGCCGGCCGCCGCGGCGGCCACCCCGGCGAGGGCCCAGGAAACGACGGTCAGCCTGTCGCTGCTCGTGGTGGTGGGGGTGGGGCGCGGTCCGGTCATCCGGTCAATCTAGCGCGCTTTCGTGACGCTCCCGTGACGAGACGCCCGACCGATCCTCTCCCGCGCCCGAGCAAGCTCGGCGGCGACCCGCCGCGGGGCCGTGCCGCCGATCACGTCCGCCCGGGCCAGGGCCGCCGGGACCGTCGCCGCGCGCCGCAGGGCGTCGGGCAGCGCCGTGTCCCCGGCCAGCACCGCGGCCGTGGCGTCATCCACCCCGACCAGCGCGGCGTGCCATGTCTCGTCCGACGCACCCTCCAGGCTCGTCCCGCCGTTCGCCTCGACGGCGGCCACGACGCCGCCCACCACGTGGTGGGCCACGCGGAACGGCAGACCCCGCTCGACCAGCACATCGGCCACGGCGGTGGCGCTGGTGAAGCCGCCCGCCGCGGCGCCCATGCGCCCGCCGTCGAAGCGCACCGAAGCCACCAGGCCGGTCATCACCGCCAGGCACGCCTCGAGCTGGGCGGCCCCGTCGAGGAGCGGCGGGACGGTCTCCTGGAGGTCGCGCTGGTAGGCCAGGGGGAGGCCCTTCAGGATGCCCAGCACCGTGCCCAGGTGGCCGGCCAGGCGGGCGGCCTTGGCGCGCACCAGCTCGGCCGGATCCGGGTTGCGTTTGTGGGGCATCATCGAGGAGCCGGTGGAGAACGCGTCGGCCAGGTGCACGAAGCCGAACGCCGGGTTGGCCCACCACGTCAGCTCCTCCGCCAGCCGCGAGAGGTGCACGGCCGCCAGTGCCGCCGCGGCCAGGAACTCGACCGCGAAGTCGCGGTCGGCGACGGCATCGATCGAGTTGCGGGTGACGCCCGCGAAGCCCAGTTCCCGCGCTGTCGCCTCCCGATCGAGCGGAAAGCCGGCGCCGGCCACGGCGCCCGACCCGAGCGGTGAATCGGCCGCGCGACGCCCGGCGTCGGCCAGGCGGCCGCGGTCGCGCTCGAGCATCTCGACATAGGCCAGCAGGTGATGCGCCAGCAGCACGGGCTGGGCCGGTTGCAGGTGTGTCGTCGCGGGCAGCGCAACCCCGTCCTCGGCCACCGCCTGGTCCACCAGCGCGCGCTCCAGGGCGACCAGGTGAGCGTCGAGCGCGGCGATCGTCCGGCGCAGCCACAGCCGCAGGTCGGTCGCGATCTGGTCGTTGCGCGAGCGGCCGGTGTGGAGCTTGCCGGCCAGCGGCCCGATGCGGTCGGCCAGCGCCGCTTCCAGGTTGAGGTGCAAGTCGTACAGGGACGGGTCCCACGGGTAGCTGCCGCTGGCGACCTCGTCGCGCAGGCCTTGCAGGCCAGTCACCAGCGTGTCCGCCTCGGCCTCGGTCAGCAGGCCGGCCCGCTGGAGGCCATGGACGTGCGCGACGGAGCCGGCGAGGTCGTCGGCCGCGAGGGCGCGATCCAGGTC
>JBIOID010000227.1:0-3024 GCA_044449585.1 Candidatus Limnocylindrales bacterium | reverse complement strand
TGCCTGGCTCGAGCGAGCCCAGCTCGTCCTCCAGGCCCATCAGCTCGGCGGCGGAACGGGTCGTCGCCAGCAGGACATCCACGGGCGGCATGCCATCCTCTGCCATCAGCTCGAGCTCGCGCAGGTTCTGACCATGCGTCGTGACGCCCGAGTCGGTGCCCATGGCGACCTTCACGCCGGCCGCGACCGCGCGGCGGAAGGCCGCGCGATGGACCTCCACGACTTCCCGGGCCTTGCGCACCTGCGCTTCCAGCAGGTTGGCCCCGGCATCGGCCGCTTCCACGACGCCGCGGGCCGCGACCAGGGTGGGTACCAGCCAGGTGCCATGCGCGAGCATCAGGGCGATGCCCTCGTCGTCCAGGTAGATGCCGTGATCGATGCTGCGGATACCCGCCCGTACGGCCGACTTGATACCCGGCGCGCCCTGCGCATGCGCCATCACGAAGCGATGCGCTCGCGTCGCCTCTTCCACGAGAACGGCCAGCTCGCCGTCGCTGAAGTGGGCGTGGCGCGGGTCGTCACGCGGCGAAAGGACACCGCCCGTGGTGAAGACCTTGATGACGTCAGCCCCGGCCCGCACCAGTTCGCGCACGCGCAGGCGCATGCCGTCCTCGCTGTCCACCATGCCCGACGGCAGTCCCGGATAGGCGAGCTGACCGATGTCGTAGCCCGAGACCATCCAGCCGTCGCCGTGCCCGCCGGTCTGGCTGATCATGTTGACCGCGATCTGGGCGCGCGGCCCGGCCACCAGCCCATCCTCGATGGCCTGCTTCATGCCCAGGTCCATATAGCCGGCGTCGCGCACGGTGGTGATGCCCGTGTCGAGCGTGGCCCGCATGTTGCCGATGGCCACGTAGAAGCGGTATGAGAACGGCCGCTGCAGGCTGACCATGGTGTCCAGGTCGGCCGGCTCGAAGGCCAGGTGGACATGGCAGTCGAACAACCCGGGCAGGATCGTCCGACCGGCCACGTCGACGTGCTGGTCACCGTCGAGGCGCGGCCCGACGGCGACGATCCGACCGGCCTCGACCGCCACGTCAGCCGTGGGCAGCGCCGCCGTGCCGTCGAAGATCCGACCGCCACTGAAGACCGTACGCGTCATGTCCCCTCCCGTCGTCGTGCCGCCGCGAGGTCCGGCGGCCGGTCCACGTCGCCGCGCCACGCACCATCGGGATCCCAGGTGCGCCAGACGGCCTCGCTCACGATAGCCGGCCCGAGCGAGCGCAGTACGCCACGGATGCTGCGATCGGGGCCAACCAGGCGGGCACGTACCAGCGGCCCGGCGGCCTCCGCGCGGACCACGCAGGGCAGGGGCCGCCACCCCTCGGCGTCCGCCAGGACGGCGGCATCGCCGGGGCCAAGGGCCGCCACCAGCCCCCGGAGGAGCGACGCCGCCAGGTGGGGCATGTCGCCGGCCACCACGAGCAAGGTCGCACCGCCCCCCGGCAACCCAGGGTGGAGGCTCGAGGCCGCCTCCGCCTCCAGGGCGTCGAGCCCCGCCCCGATACCCGCCAGGGGGCCCCATTCGTCCGATCGGTCATGCACCACGCGGATCGGCACGGCGAGCGCGGGCAGCGGCGGCATCGGGGCGTCCGCACCGAGCGAGAGCAGGACGTGGGGTGATACCTGCGCCACGGCCAGCAGGGCGTGATGGAGCAGCGGCCGACCGTCGAGCTCGGCCGCGAGTTTGTCCGCCCCGAACCGCGTCGACCTCCCACCGGCCAGGACGAGGCCGACGAGGCCCGCTGACGCTGGCCGCTTCCCGCTGGACACGGCGGTCATGCTGCCACGCCGTGCGTCGCGGCGGACCCGGCGCGGTAGCCGCACCGGATCACAGCAGCGACAGGCGATCGAGTGGGAACGGCGGCTGAGCCAGCGGCTTCACCGCCAGCCGGAGCAGCAGCAGCGGATTGTCGTCGCCGGCCGAGCGGTTGGCGTGCAGCACACCACAGCCCAGGCAGCGGTGGATGAGGACCCATTCGCCGCTGCCGCGGACGGTGATGGCGATCGGCTCCATGGCCGACCCGCAGCCGGCGGCACGATCGCCGGGCACGTCGTCGACGTGGCGGCTCCAGAGGCAGCCGGGGCAATGGTTGCGATGGGCCGTACCCGGTGCGTCCAGCGGCACGTCGAGGTGGCACTGGCCGCAGCGGAACGTCCCGTCATGGTCGCGCGGGTGGTCGAGGTGGCGGTTCAAGCGGAGCTCCAGGGGCGGGTGACGCCCGATCGGCTCGTCGCGCTCGGCCCCTGGGAATCGAAGGAGCCGTCCCCGGTGGACGGCTCGGCGCGGACCCGGCTGGTGCTCAGCGGGTCAGGCGGCGCTCCTCCGGAGGCGCGACGATGAGCAGACGACCCTGGCGGCAGTCATCGGTCTCCTCCATCCTGGTCCCCGCGCCGCTCTTCGTCGCGTCCGAACCGAGCGGAAGGATGACCCGCCGCGGCCGCGGCGTCAAGCGGGCGGCTGGGGTGCCCCTCGGGTGCCCTTCAGCCGCGCTCGAGGAGCGGTTTGACCTCCGTGATCAGGCGCGTCATCGATTCCTCGTCATAGTCGGAGGGCATGCCCGCGATCAGGTGGCGGTAGCCGAGCTGGAGGTAGGGCGCCAGTCGGTCGGCCACATCTTCGGGCGTGCCCACCGGCTGGTCAGCCCACAGGTGGTCGATCTGGTTGCGGTCGAAGGCCTCGCGAAAGAGGCGATGGGCCTCCCGGCGATCGTCCCGGATGAAGACCGTGCCGATGCCCGTGGTGCGCTCGATCTCCCGCTCGTCCCGCCCCACCGTCTCGCAGTGCTGGCGCAGGATCGCCTCGTGACGACGCACCGCGGCCGGGCCACCGCCGACGTTGCACATGTCGGCGTAGCGCGCCACCAGCTTGAGCGTCACCTTCTTGCCCGAGCCCCCGACGCAGACGGGCAGGTGGCGCTGGAGCGGGCGGGGCAGGTTGCGCACGTGGTCACTGCGGTAGCGCGGGCCGCTCGCGCTCGGCTCGGTGCCATCGAGCATGCCGCGCATCAGCGGCAGGGCCTC
>JBIOID010000226.1:0-3042 GCA_044449585.1 Candidatus Limnocylindrales bacterium | reverse complement strand
GGGGTCAGGAGCACGTCGGCCGTGGTCGCCAGCGCGTGCCCCGGCTCGGCCACGAGGAGCGCGTCCGCCGCGGCCGCCCCCAGGGCCCGGCTGAGGATCGCCTGGTAGGGCGCGTGGAGATCGATATCCCACTGGGCGATGAGGCTGCGCACGAGCGAGAAGCCGTTGGCATGAAGACCGGACGCGGCCAGGCCGATGAGCACGTCGCCGGCCTGGGCAGCCGTGCCGTCGAGCAGCCGTTCGCGCTCCACGACGCCGATGCAGCAGCCGGCCAGGTCGAACTGGTGGGCGTCCATCAGTCCCGGATGCTCGGCCGTCTCGCCGCCGATCAGGGCGCACCCGACCGCCACGCAGGCCTCCGCGACGGACGCGACGATGGCGGCGACCGCCTCGGGCACCAGCCGCCCGACGGCCAGGTAGTCGAGGAAGGCGAGCGGCTCGGCGCCGCTGCACACGACGTCGTCGGCGCACATGCCGAGCAGATCCGCTCCGACGCCCTCGTACCGGCCGGTGGCGGCGGCCAGGGCGGACTTGGTGCCGATGCCGTCGGTGGAGGCGACCAGCAACGGCTCATGGAGACCGGACGGCAGGGCCAGCGCGCCGGCGAAACCGCCCAGGCCGCCGACCACCTCGGGGCGCCACGTGCGCGCCACGGCCTGCGCGATCAAGGCGACCGCACGCTCGCCCGCCACGACGTCCACTCCCGCCCGCGCGTAGGCCGGCCGGGCCGCGGCCGCCCTGGTCATCGCACGCCGGCCAGCGGCTCGTCCAGGGGGTCCTCCAGGACGAACTTGTGGGCGGCCGCATCGTACGGCACGGGCACCGCGTACTGGCCGTCGAAGCAGGCGAAGCAGAAACGGTCGCGCGGCAGGTCGAGCGCCTCGAGCACACCGCCGATCGACAGGTAGGCCAGCGAATCGGCCCCCACGTAGTCGCGGATCTCGTCCAGCGAGTGGGTCGCCGCGATCAGCTCGGTCTCGATCTGCGTGTCGATGCCGTAGAAGCAGGGGTTGAAGATGGGCGGCGCGCTGATGCGCAGATGCACCTCGCGGGCCCCCGCCCGGCGCAGCAGGTTGACGATCTGCTTGGTGGTCGTGCCCCGCACGATCGAGTCGTCGACGACCACCAGCCGCCGGCCCTGGATCTGTTCGCGCAGGGGACTCAGCTTGACGTTCACGCCGCGCTGGCGCAGCTGCGTGCTCGGCTGGATGAAGGTCCGCCCGGCATAGCGGTTCTTGACCATGCCCTCGCGGTAGGGCATGCCGCTGGCCTCGGCGTAGCCGGCGGCGGCGGGCGCGCCGGTCTCGGGTACCGGGATGACGATGTCGGCCTCGGCCGGCGCCTCGCGAGCGAGGGCTTCGCCCATGCGCCGGCGGGCCTCGTACAGATTGCGCCCGAGCATGTACGAGTCGGGGCGCGCGAAGTAGATCAACTCGAAGACGCACAGGTGCTCATGACCCTCGGCGAAACGCACCGAGCGCGGTCCGCCGGGCTCGCCCAGCACGACCATCTCGCCGGGCGCCACGTCACGCACGTACTCGGCGCCCATGATGTCGAGGGCCGCGGTCTCCGAGGCGAGCACCCATCCGTCCTGCGCCAGTCGCCCCAGGACGAGCGGCCGGAAGCCATGGGGATCGCGGATGCCGACCACCCGGTGCTGGTCCATCACCACCAGCGCGTAGGCGCCCTCCGTGCGTGGCAGCACCTGGCTCAAGGCGGCCACGAGGTCGTCTGCCGGCTCATCGGCCAGCATGGCCGTGAGCACCTCCGTGTCCGTGGTCGCGTTCAGGCGCCCCCGTCCGCCGGGCAGGTCACGCAGCAGGGCGCGGGTATTGACCAGGTTGCCGTTGTGGCTCACCGCGATGGGCCGGCGCGGCCCGATGCGGTAGGCCGGCTGGCTGTTGTCCCAGGTCGTGGAGCCGGTCGTCGAATAGCGGCAATGGGCGCTGGCCAGGTGGCCCCGCAGCGACGGCAGGCGCCGCTCGTCCAGGACCTGCGCCACCAGGCCCAGGTCCTTGTAGACCATCACCCCTTCGCCATCGCTGACGGCTACGCCGGCCGACTCCTGGCCGCGATGCTGCAGGGCGAACAGGCCCAGGGCGGCCAGCGGGGCGGCCTCCTGGCCCGGGCTGAAGACGCCGAGCACGCCGCACATCGCTCAGCCCTCCTCGCCCAGGGCTCGCGGCAGGCCCGACGTCCAGGCGTGCGCCAGGGCGCTCACCAGCTCGTCGACGTCATCGGCCACGCCCGCGCCACGCTCCTCGGCGGCACCCGTGGCGGCCAGGCCGATGAGCCGGATGTGCAGCCGCTCGCCACCTACCGTGCCCATCGGTTCGAGGGGCAGGCCATGGCGCTCGGCGAGGTCGGCCAGCGCCGACCAGGCGTCGGGCGCCGCGGTCACCACGATCCGGCTGGGCGCCTCACCGAAGAGCTCGAGGGCCGGCGTGGAACCGACCGGCAGGGCGAGGTCCGCCCCCAGCCCCGACCAGATGCAGCCTTCCGCCACGGCCACGGCCAGGCCGCCACCCGACACGTCCTGGGCCGAGGCCAGAAGGCCGCGCTGGGCGGCCTCGATGATCACGGCCTGCAGCGCCCGTTCGCGATCGAAGTCGAGGGCCGGCGGTCGATCATCCGGGTCGTGGCCGGCGAGCGACGCGTAGACCGAGCCGGCCAGGCCGCCGGTCGTATGGCCCAGCAGGCCGACCACGTCGCCCGGCGCGCGGAAGGCGGGCCCGACCCGGCGCGTCACGTCATCGAGCAGGCCGACGACGCCGATCTGGGCGGTCGGGGCGATCGCGCCGAGGGGCGATTCGTTGTAGAAGCTGACGTTGCCGCCGGTGACCGGTACGTCGAGGGCGCGGCAGGCATCAGCCACGCCGCGGATGCCCTCGGTGAAGGCCCAGAAGGCCTCGGGTCGCGCGGGATCGCCGTAGTTCAGGCAGTCGGTGACGCCCAGCGGGCGCGCCCCCGTGATGGCCACGTTGCGGGTGCATTCGGCGACCGCCAGCGCCGCTCCCAGGTAGGGGTCGACCAGGCCCACGC
>JBIOID010000225.1:0-3076 GCA_044449585.1 Candidatus Limnocylindrales bacterium | reverse complement strand
GGGCCCAGCGAGGCCCGAGCGGCGAAGGGGTCCTGCTCGCGCACGAGTCCAGTCTAGCGCTCGGCCGGGCGACGCCCCTGGCGCGATCGGCTGCCACCGTCGACGCCCAGCCGGGCGCACGGGCCGTGGGCGAGGCAGGTCGCCGGACCGATGGTCAGTCGATGGGCTGTCTGGTCGGTGCTGCTCGTAGCGGACCGCGGGGCCGGTCCGGTCGATCGCTACGGGGTGCTGCTCGGGTTGGGGACGTCACCGCCGAATCCACGGCCCAGGAAGCCGGCGTTGCCGATGATGACCTGGGTCGCAGTGACGCTGCCGTCCGAATTCGAGGTGCCGATGACCGTCACCGTCGTGCCGTTGGCGATGTCCGAGAGGGCCTTCGTCGCCGAGGTGACCTCCGTGACCGTGGTCGTGGGCGTCAGGAGGACCAGCTCCTGGGCGCCGGCCGCGGTCGTTACGGTCATCTGATTCGCGGATACGCCGCTGGCGGTACCCGACGCGCCGCCGCCGAATCCGCCGGTCCTGTTGCGGCCCGCGCCCGGCGAGGCGCCCGGGCCGAACTGGCCGTTGCCGAACTGGCCGTTGCCAAAACCACCCCGAGGCGTCGTGGCGGACGGCGTCGTCGCCTTGGCCAGGGCGAAGCCGCCGCCGAAGCCGATGACCGCCACGACGAGCAGGGCCACCGCCGGGCGGATGTACCGGCTCGTGTTCGACCTGGCCTGGCCGCCCGGGGGGCGCAGCTGCACATCCGGCACGGTGAACTGGTTGGGCTGTTGGGGAGCGGCCATGGATCGTTCTCCTGCTGGTTTGGGGCCCGCTGGCGGGCCGGGTCGGGGGCGCGGCTACTCGGTCCGCAGTGCGACGATGGGTTGGAGCTGGGCGGCGCGACGCGCCGGATAGAGCCCGAAGACGAGCCCCACGGCCGCGCTGACGCCGACGGCGATCACGAGGGAGATGGGTGTGACCGTGGCGGGCACGGTCGTCAGATGGGCGATGGCGATCGAGACGAGGATGCCGATGACGGCCCCGGCGATCCCGCCGAAGGTGGTCAGCACGACCGCCTCGACCAGGAACTGCCCGAGGATGTCCCGGCCGCGGGCGCCGACGGCCTTGCGCAGGCCGATCTCACGCGTCCGCTCGGTGACCGAGACGAGCATGATGTTCATGATCCCGATGCCGCCCACGAGCAGGCTGATGCTGCCGATCGCGGCCAGCAGGATCGTGAATGTCGAGGTCGAGGCGGTGCTCGCGGCGAGCAGGTCCTGCTGCGTCTGGACGGTGAAGTCCGCCAGGGTCGGGTCGCTGACGTGGTGGGTGCCGAGCAGCACCTGGGTCGCCTCGATCTGGACGTTGGCCATCGTCTGCTGATTCGTCGCGCTGATGGCGATGGTGCTGACGTTGTTGCGCCCGAAGATCCGCTGAGCCGCCGTCGTGACCGGCACGACCACCTGGTCGTCCTGGTTGAAGAACCCGCCGGCGGTGCCCTTCGACGCCAGGACCCCGACCACGAGCAGGCGCACCGTGCGCACGGGTGCGTTGCGGCCGCCCGAGCTGAAGTCGAGGTTGAGGTACTGCCCGACGGGCTCGCCCCCGTTGAACAGGTCAGCGGCCGTCGTCGAACCGATCACCGCCACCGACGCCGCCGATGAGACGTCGCTCGCCGTGAAGAACGCGCCATCGGCGACGGTCCAGTTGCGCACGGTCTGGTAGTCCGGGGTCGTGCCCGTCACGGTGGTGTTCGTGTTCGAGCCGCCCACGATCACCTGTGCCCGACCGGTCAGCTCCGGTTCGATGGCCGCCGCGTCAGCCACGGCGCCGGACGCCTGCAATGCCGTGACATCGTCAAGGGTGAGCGTCGTCGCGCCGCCGCCGGCCCCGCGCACCAACCCCGTCGAAACCCCGCCCGGAGAGATCAGGACGAGGTTGGTGCCGAGGCCCTGGAGCGTGTTCGCGATCGAGGCCGAGGCGCCCTCGCCGACGGAGACCATGCCGATGACGGCAGCCACGCCGACCAGGATGCCCAGGATGGTGAGGGCCGCCCTGAGCTTGTTCGCGGCGATCGACACGAAGGCCGTACGGAGCGTTTCCGAGATCGGCATGTCAGGCTCCCGCGGGCGCCGGCACCGGCCGCGACCAGGCGGCGGCCTCGAACGACGCAGGCGGGGCAGACCCCCGGATCGCTGCCGTCGGGGCATCGAGGATGATCTGTCCGTCCTGGAGGTGGATCTGGCGGTCGGCGAGGTCGGCCACGCGCGGATCGTGGGTGACGACGATGATCGTGCGGCCGCTGGCGTGGAGCTGGCCGAAGAGGCGCATGATCCCGGCCCCGGTGGCCGAGTCGAGGTTGCCCGTCGGCTCGTCGGCCAGCAGGACGGCCGGCCGGGCCACGAGCGCGCGGGCGATGGCGACGCGCTGCTGCTCGCCCCCGGAAAGCTGATTGGGCCGGTGGTTGGCACGCTGCTCGAGGCCCACGGCGCGGAGGGCGGCGAGCGCCTTCGGCCGACGGTTCGGATCACCCCGGTAGGCGAGAGGCAGCGCGACATTGCCGACGGCGGTCGTGCGGGCCAGCAGGTTCCACTGCTGGAAGACGAAGCCGATGAGGCGGTTGCGGATCTTGGCCAGATCGTCGTCACTGAGTCGGGACACGTCCACGCCGGCGAGGACGTAGCGCCCGCGCTCCGCGACATCGAGGCAACCGAGGATGTTCATGAGGGTGCTCTTGCCCGACCCGGACGGGCCGACGATGGCCACGAACTCACCCTGTTCGATGTGCACGTCCACGCCGCGGAGGGCGTAGACGGCGGTCGAGCCCGCGGCGCCCAGGGTCCCCTCGGTCGCCCCATAGAGCTTGACGATGCCCTGCATCGACACGAGGGGCGCCGCACCGGCCGTCGCGGGACCCGGCGACATCGCCGCTGGCAAGGCGCCGGGGGCGAGATCCATGTCGGTCGTCATGTCAGCCCCCACCGAAGCCGCCGCCGGGGATGACCCGGAAGTTCCCGCCGCCGCCGCCGCGCGTGGTCGTCGTGGTCTGAACGCTCTCCACGACGATGGTTCCGTCCGTGATGCCGGTCAGGAT
>JBIOID010000224.1:0-3079 GCA_044449585.1 Candidatus Limnocylindrales bacterium | reverse complement strand
GCTCGGCGATGCCCTTGAGATGCCGGCGGCCCCGCGCGGTGAACGTGACCTCGCCACCGGTCCGCGTCAGGCCGCGCACGGTGTCGCTGACGAGGACCTCCCCGGGGCCGGCCTCGGCGCACAGGCGGGCGGCCAGGTTGACGGCCGAGCCCACGTAACCCTCGGGCGTCTCGGCCGTATGCACGAGGCGATGCGGCACGGGGCGTACCCGGCGCGGTGCCGATGTGCACCGCCGTGTCGCGCGTCCTGAGATCGTGGGGTGCGGGGACGGGTCGGGCGGCTATACTGGCCGGCACGCCCGGACCGCCCGTGCCCAGTCCTCGCGGCGGCCAGGTCGATGAACCGAGAATGTCCCGGCTGAGCACCCCGAGGAGACGCCGATGCCGATGCGGTCCGATTCCGAGAACTTCGCGCTGATCCGCGTCATCGGTATCGGCGGCGGTGGTAGCAATGCCGTCAACCGCATGATCCGAGCCGAGCTGATGGGCGTCGAGTTCATCGCCTGCAACACGGATGCCCAGGCGCTCCTGCAGTCCGATGCGCCGCACAAGATCCGCATCGGCGACAAGATCACGCGCGGCCTTGGCGCGGGCGGCGACCCGGGCATCGGCCAGCGCGCCGCGGAAGAGGACCAGGAGAAGATCTACGAGGCCCTCAAGGACTCGGACATGGTCTTCATCACGGCCGGCATGGGCGGTGGCACCGGTTCCGGCGCGGCGCCCGTCATCGCCGAGATCGCCCGTGACCTGGGAGCCCTGACCATCGGCGTCGTCACCAAGCCGTTCGCCTTCGAGGGGGCCAAGCGGCGCCTCAACGCGGAGAAGGCCTCCGAGCAGCTGCGCGACAAGGTCGACACGCTCATCACCATCCCCAACGACCGGCTCAAGGACGTGGTGCAGAAGAACACCTCGATCGTCGACGCCTTCCGCGTCGTCGACGACGTGCTGCGCCAGGGTGTCCAGGGCATCAGCGACCTGATCACCGTGCCGGGCCTGATCAACCTCGATTTCGCGGACGTGCGGGCCATCATGAAGAACGCCGGCTCGGCGCTGATGGGCATCGGCCGCGCCAGCGGCGAGAACCGGGCCGTCGAGGCCGCCCAGCAGGCCATCGCCAGCCCGCTGCTGGAGATCAGCATCACGGGCGCCCAGGGCGTGCTCTTCAACGTCACCGGCGGGCCCGGCCTGGGTCTCTTCGAGGTCAACGAGGCGGCCGAGGTGATCCGTGCGACGACCGATCCGGAAGCCAACATCATCTTCGGCACGGTCATCGATGAGCGCATGGGCGACGACGTGATGATCACGGTCATCGCCACGGGCTTCGACGCCAGCCGCAAGCGCGACCTGGCGCGCCTCGACTCGCCGCACGAGGTCGCCTCGGGCCTCCGGGCGGGGCGCGACAACCGCGACTTCCTGGCCGCCCTGGCCGCCGACCGACCGCTCTCCCCGGGCACGCCGGTGATGGACGCCACCGAGCGCCCTGAGCGGACGCCCGAGAAGGCGGCGGACCGCACCGACTCGCCGCGCCGCGCGACGTACGAGACCGAGGACCTCGACATCCCGGCCTTCCTGCGCCGCAGCAAGTAGTCACGGGCTCGACGCCGCCGTCGGCGGGCGCGCTCCAGGCGGACTTCGCCGCCGCCCACGCCCGCGTCCTGGGGCGCATCGCCGCGGCGTGCGCGCGCGTCGGTCGTCCAGCCTCCGACGTCGGCCTTGTGGCCGTCTCCAAGACCGTGCCCGTCGAGCGCCTGCGCGACGCCGTCGCCGCCGGCCTGACCACGCTCGGCGAGAACCGGGTGCAGGAGCTGCTGCAGAAGGCCGCCCTGCTGCCCGGCGTGCACTGGCATCTGGTGGGCCATCTCCAGGGCAACAAGGCGCGCGCCGCGCTGGACACCGGCGCGGTCATCGAGGCGGTCGATTCGCTCGAGCTAGCGGGGCGCCTCGACCGGCTGGTGGCCGACGCGGCCGCCGCGGCGCCGGCGCCGCCCGCCCGTCCCGTCTACCTGCAGGTCAACGTCGATGCCGACCCGGCCAAGGCGGGCTTCTCGCCGACCGCCCTGGCGGCGACGTTGCCCGATCTCGCCGCCCTGTCACATCTGCGTCTCGACGGCCTGATGACCGTCGGCCGGTTGGTGCCGACGGCGCAGGCGGCGCGACCGACGTTCGTGGCGCTGCGCCGGCTGTCGGAGGATCTGCGCACGCGGCAGCCTGACCTGGGCCCGGGCCTGTCGATGGGCATGAGCGACGACTTCGAGGTGGCGGTGGAGGAGGGGGCCACCATCGTGCGCGTCGGCCGGGCCATCTTCGGCGAGCGACCCTTCGGTCCGCGCTGACCGGTCCCGCGCCCCGTGTATCATCGGCCCCGTGCGGCGCGGTCGCCGCGCGCGGCGGCGGGCGATTGGCTCAGTCGGTTAGAGCGCACGGTTCACATCCGTGAGGTCACTGGTTCGAATCCAGTATCGCCCACCAACACCTCACCCGGATCCCCACCACGGCGGGCGAGCACGCCCGGTAGCCTGGACGGCATGGCCCTCATCGAACTCGACGACGTGGCCGTCCACATCCGCGGCGCCGTCCTGCTCGAGCACATCACGTGGACGGTCGGGGCCGCCGAGCGGTGGGTCATCGTCGGGCCCAACGGCGCCGGCAAGTCCACGCTGCTGCGCCTCGCCGCCGGCTACCTGCACCCCAGCCGCGGCCGGGCGGCCCTGCTCGGCCAGCCGCTCGGCGCGACCGACGTGCGCCGTCTGCGACCGCGCATCGGCTACCTGAGCGCCGCGCTGCGCGGGCTGCTGCGCGACGATCTGGCCGCGGTCGACGTGGTCGCCACCGCCGAGCAGGGCGCCCTGGATCCCTTCTGGACACGCGGCCAGGCCGGCTCGCCGGGCGGCTCGACCGACCGTGCGCGGGCCGTCCTGCGCCGCTTCGGCGTCGGTGAGCTGGCGCAGCGCCCGGTCGGCACGCTCTCGTCCGGCGAGCAGCAGCGCGTGCAGCTCGCCCGCGCGCTGCTGCCCGACCCCGACCTGTTGCTCCTCGACGAGCCGTTCGCCGGCCTGGACGTGGGTGGGCGGTTGCAGCTC
>JBIOID010000223.1:0-3088 GCA_044449585.1 Candidatus Limnocylindrales bacterium | reverse complement strand
GGTTTCCGCCAGCTTGAGGTCGAGGAACGTCTGGCCGGACGGGAAGCCCGTGGCGACACTGGCCACCCTGACCTGGCTGCCGCGCAGCGCCGCACGAGCGTCGGCGACGCGGGCCGGATAGATACAGATGGCGGCCACGGCAGGGATCGACGGATCGCTCGGGTCGGGCCGCATCGCCTTCTGACACAGGGCATGCACCTTGCCGGGCGTGTCCTTGCCCTCCAGCGTGGTCAGGTCGATCATGCGGATCGCCAGGTCGAGCGCCCACAGCTTGCTGTCGCGCTTGATGGACCGCTTGGCGAGGCTCCCGACGCGCTCTACGACGGCGACCTGATCGATGCCGCCGACTCGCCCGAGCCACCCGGCGAAACCGCCGGCGCGACCATCCCAGGCATGCACCAGGGCCTGTGCCTCCTGCAGCGCCCGTTCATGCGCCAGTCGCTCTTCCGGCGCCTGGTGTTCGATGGTCGTCACGGCCGCATCGTACACCGCGGTCGGCACGCTGGGCGGACGTGTGCTGGACAAACGGTCATTATCATGTGACCATCTGGACACTATGTCGAGGCATCAGACGAACCATCGCGACGCTCTCGACGGGACCGGTGCCGCGTTGGCCGATCCGACCCGGCGCCTGATCCTCGAACGCCTGCGTGATCAGCCCGGCCTGACGACCGGAGAGCTAGCCCTGTTGGCGCCTCAGCTGTCCCGCTTTGCGGTCATGAAACACATCCGCGTGCTGCAGGCGGCGGACCTGGTGCGCGCCATGGACGACGGTCGCCGACGGCGCCACTTCCTGGAGGCGACCGCCCTGGTCGCCCTCAGGACCTGGCTGGCGGGGTTCGCGGCGGTGGAGGGAGGCCCCGGCGCCCCTCGACCAGGTAGTGGCGGAACCAACCGATGATGGCCTCGAGATTGGCCACGCGGCGGAACGGCGTGCCGGAGCGGGTCAGCTCGTGCGTCTCGTCGGGCACCCGCATCAGGCGCACCTCGCGCTTCAGCGAGCGCAGTACGGTGAACAGCTCCTCCGCCTGCGTGATGGTCGTGCGCAGGTCGCGTTCGGAGTGCTGGATGAGCAACGGGGTGTGGATGGCGGGGGCATAGGTGAGGGGCGATTCGCGCAGGTAGAGCTGCGGGTCCTCCCACGGGTTGCGGCCGTACTCCTGGCGCCCGAACTGGGGCCCCCCGATGTCGCCCGAAAGCATCTGCGAGGTCATGTCGTTGACCGAACGGCAGGTCACAGCCGCGGCGAAACGATCGGTGTGGCCGACGATCCAGCTGGTCAGGTAGCCCCCGTATGAGCCGCCGGTCACGCCGAGGCGAGCCGGGTCGGCCAGCCCATCGGCGATCAGGGCGTCGACGCCGGCCATGACGTCGGCCATGGGTCCCGTGCCCCAGTCGCCGAAGTTGGCCGCCGTGAACGCCTCGCCATAGCCCTGGCTGCCGCGCGGATTGCAGGCATAGACGCTCATGCCCTGCGCCACGAGGCACTGCCACTCCCACATCAACGACCAGCCGTAGAGCGTCTGCGGTCCGCCGTGGATCTCGACGACCAGGGGTGCCGGTCGCGCTCCGGTGGCGGCCGGGATCAGCCAGCCCTGGACCCGATGGCCGTCGACCTCGTGCCACCGCATCACCGGCTCCACGAGCTCGATGTCGGCCCAGACATCGGCCATCAGCTGGGTCAGGCGGCGCACCTCTGGCCGGCCGCCCCGGATGCCCCTCGCGGGCAGGTCAAGTGCCACGACATCGAACGGCTCGGTGGCCGTCACGCGCACCGCCGCGTACCGTGTGCGCCCCCCGCCGAGCGGTGCCTGGGACACCGACGCCAGCCAGTGGCGGCCCTCTGTGAGCCGTTCGACCCGGTGGGTGGCGACCTCGACGCGCCACAGCTCGAAGGCGCCCTCGTGCGGTGCCGTGAAGGAGAGCCAGCGGCCGTCCTCACTCCAGCCGGCGTGCGATCCCGGCCCACCGACCAGGTCGCTGTTCATGGCCGCGTCGACCATCAGGTCGTGCTCGCCGGTCAGATTCTCGCCCCGCGGCCCACCGTCCGGTCGGAACCGCCACAGGTCGATGCGCACGCCGGGCCGCGCATCGGTGAAGCCCTTGATGGCCAGCCACGTGCTGTCGGGGCTCCAGGCCGGATCGAACAACTGGCGATCGCTCGCCCCGTCGGTGACGCGGGTGATCGGCCCGCCCTGGGCGGGCATCACGAAGACGTCGAAGCGCCCGGTCAGGTCGGCGTAGCGATGACGGGCCGAGACGAACGCGATGCGCGTGCCATCGGGGCTCCACGCCGGCTGGGCGTCGTCGGCAGGTCCGCTGGTGAGGCGGGTGGCCGCCCCGTCCGCCACCGCGATGCGCCACAGGTTGCCCGGCCGATCGTAGGTGAAGCCGGCCGCGTTGAGCATGTAGCCCAGGCGGTCGATGAACCGGATGTCCGGGGCGGGACCATCCTCCGGCTTGCGCGTGGCGGGCCGCTCGGTCGTCCGGGTGGCCGCCGAGACGACACAGAGGTGGCGCCCGTCCGGGCTCCAGGCAAGGTCCGTCACATCGCGCGGGAGGCGCGTCAACTGGCGCGCCTCGCCCCCCTCGAGCGGCAGCAGCCAGACCTGCACGCCGCCTTCCTTGGGCGCTTCCTTGGGCCCCGCCTTGTCGCCGGCACCGGCCGCCTGGAGGACAGCACTGCGGTCGGACAGGAATGCCAGCGTGCGGCCGTCGGGGCTCCAGCGCGGGGCCACGTCGGTGCGACGGCCGAGCGTCAGTTGCCGCGCCGGCGCGGAGCCATCGGCCGGCACGACCCATAGGGCGTGGCGGTAGCCGTCGCGTCCGGGGGCCGCCGACTTGACCACGAAGGCCACCAGGCCGCCATCCGGCGCGAGCGTCGCCTCGACGGGCGCCTGCAGCGCGAAGAGATCATCGGGGCGTGGGGAGCGGGACATGACGAGGCGGACCTCCGGCAGCGCAGGGCACATGCGGATCGGGTGAGAGGAGCCGAGTGTAGCCCACGGTCACGACCGAACGGGCGTACGATCGGCGCATGAGCGGCAGCTATACCAGCGGCGGCGAATACCTCACGCCGACGCGCATC